>NZ_JACJFD010000016.1:0-99250 GCF_014164415.1 Pseudoalteromonas sp. SG43-1
GACGAATGGATGATTTATTACAATAATGACCGAACTCATCAAGGAAAAATATGCTGTGGCAGAACGCCATTAGAAACTTTATTAGATGGAAAATTGATCTGGGCTGAGAAAAATTTAGCTCAAATCTAGACTGACAGTCACCGATTAAAAAACGGGTAACTGTCAGATCAAGTCTGAGCTAGTACACCTTATAACACCATATACACATGTTATATGGTGTTTTATGTAGATAGCTTCTGATCTTTCCCAAAATAAACACAGCGACTTTGAGTCAACACATATACAACTGTCAGATTCGATTGAGTTCTATTATTCGAATCTGACAGATCAAGTTAAGATTTATTCAAGAAAATTGATTGCACTAAGCACGAAGGTAGCGTTACCGAGCACGACATACAAATAATAGAATAGAGTTATGACTTTTCTAGCTTCTTTTCAAAGTCGCTTTTAACTATTTCAAGTGCTTTAAGTACTTCTTCTGGAGCAACATCGTGTTGCTCTAGTATCATAATTAAATCTACTGCAAGTTTCATATGTGTAGGGGCTTGATCAAGTGGACTTGTCATTTAACTCTTTCTTTTTTGATATTTGGCTAATTGCAACATTTATTGCTGTTTGTACACGTTGTTCCATATGTATGCGTTCTGATTGCGGTAAATAAAACGCCATATCTACATCGTAGCGAATATATCGTGGCGGGAGCTGATTTAGTACCGTACAACAAAAGTCAGCCATTACATCTTCATCATATTTTTCATCAAGTTTAAGTTTGATAACTTCCTCGACTACAATCTTTTCGTAATAGTTGTGTATGTCTTCGTGTAATCGCATATTCCCACCGCTTTAAAATAATCCGTTTAACTGAGTCTATACTATGGCTTGCTATAAATCGATAGCGGCTTTAAATAGTTGTTTATGAACATTAATTAGTGAACTCAAATTACGCTGATAACCTCCGCCTAGGCCGCACATTAGTGGGATTTGGTGTTGCTTACAAAAGTTGAGAGAAAAAAAGTCGCGTTTATATACGCCATCTAGTGATACTTCAAACAAGCCTAACTCGTCTTTTGTGTAAATATCAGCACCTGCATTATACAAAATAATATCGGGGCTATGAATACGCACGCAAAAATCGAGTGCTTGCTCTAATGTAGCAAGGTACTCAGCGTCGGTTGTTTTAGCGGGCAATGCAAAATCGTAGGTGGACTCTTGCTTATTACGAGGAAAATTTTGTTCACAATGAATTGAGCAGGTAATAATTTGGTCATGGTTTTGAGTGATTTGTGCTGTGCCATCGCCTTGGTGTACGTCGCAATCAAAAATTAAAACAGTGTCGGCTTGCTCTGTATTTATTAAATGTGCTGCTGCAATAGCTAGATCGTTAAAAATACAAAAACCGCTACCGTAATCACTGTATGCATGATGATAGCCACCACTTAAATTAGCCGAAAAACCATGTTTTAGCGCGTGTTCACTACTTTGGATGCTTGCCCCAACTGATAGTAATGTGCGCTCTACCAATTCATTTGAATAAGGAAAGCCCATTTTTTTTATGGCTTTATTGCTAAGAGTCCCATTTAAAAAGTCATCTATATAACGTTGGCTATGACATAGCGAAAGTTGAGATTTGGTTGCTTTTTCAGGCTCTTGAAAGTGAATAGCCGAAACACCTAGGTTTTCTATTTCTGTTTTAAGTAACTTATACTTTTGAATAGGGAATCGATGACGTTCTGGGAGTATAAGGTCTGAATACAATGGATGATAATAAAGCTGCATAGTAAAGTGCACCTTAACGCAGCTGCTGTTTTTCTACTTGTTGAATTTTATCTTCGGTGGCAGAAATTGCTTTTCTGCAGCGGCCTAATCGAGCGTGTGTGCTTAATATTTCAAGGTTAAGCTTTTGTGCTTTAGCAGGCGAGGCTTTATCCATTTGCATTTTTCGCTCTTCAATCATGAGCACTAAACGGCGTTCAAACTCATGGTTTTGTTTTAATTCGTCGTAAAGCTCATGGGATGATTGCATTATTTTTTGCACAGCTTGCTTATAAACGGTTTGCTTAGGGCGTGGTTTATAATGGCTTTTGTTTTCTTTAACCCAAATAGGCGTTGATTTAATAACATTGAATACAGCTTGTATTTGAGCTGCAATACGTTCAAGCGCGTAGGTATAAGCATGGCGATGCTCGCTTGGCGGTAACCTTGAAACTTCGTCTTCTATTTCTATTACGTAATCGACTAGGTTCATGCTTTTGGTACTAAAAACTGCGCGGTCAAACAAGCTAGGTTGTGCTTGCATGTAACGATTTTTAGAAAAAAGTTTAGCTTTATCAAATTGCTCAGCTTGTTGTTTTAGCGTTGCAACTTGTTGGCGTAGTTTATCTAAAGCCATTGAATGCATATTAAAAGTAAGCCTCGTAAATTAGTTTTAATGCTAAAAGTATAACCATAGTATTAAAAACTGGGCGAATAAATTTGCTACCAAAACGTATTGCTGAATGCGCCCCAAACCATGCGCCTAGCATAATAAAAAAGCCCATTGTTATGCCAAGTAAAAAGTTTACATGGCCGAGTGCAACAAAGGTAATTAAAGATATAAAGTTAGACACAAAGTTCATTGAACGCGCTAAGCCACAGTTGAGTAGCAGGTTCATTTTGTAAAGCATGCCATTAGAAGCAGTCCAAAATGTACCCGTACCTGGGCCTGCTAAACCATCAAAAAAGCCTAATGCTAAACCTTGTAGCCATTGTTTTATTTTCATCGCTTTGTTTAGTTTAGGAAGTTCATCGCCTTCGGTGGTGCTTAAATTACCAAATAAGCTATAGCCAGCAACTAAAATAATAATAATGGGGAGTAGTTTGTTTAAAAAATCGATACTTAAATGATCAACAATAATAGTACCTATCAATGCACCTATTGCGGTTGCAGTAATGGAGGCTGCCCAAAACTTAGGACTAAATAAGTTCTTTTTATAGTATGTATAGCTTGCCGTTAACGAGCCAAAGCTAGCCGCTAATTTATTGGTGCCTAATGTTAAATGTGGAGGTAAGCCAGCAGTTAATAAAGCGGGTACAGTTAACATGCCACCGCCACCGGCGATAGCGTCTATAAAACCTGCGGCAAGTGCAACAGCACATAAAACAGCCCAGGTTGTTGGATCGAGTGCGAGTTCAAACATTAATAATCTATTTGTCTTTTAAAAGGTGGTAGGGTGTCGAGCATGGCTTTACCGTATCGCTTAGTAACTAAGCGCCTATCGAGAATAGTAATACAGCCTTCATCACTCTCTTTTCGCAGCAGTCTACCACAGCTTTGTACCAATTTCTTTGCGGCGTCTGGTACGGTAATCGTTAAAAACGGGTTACCGCCTTTGCTTTGTACAAATTCTGCTTGCGCTTCTTCTATTGGCGAAGTAGGTACAGCAAACGGAATTTTAGTAATTATTAAGTTCTCTAAATATTTACCAGGTAAATCAAGGCCTTCAGAAAGGCTCTGGGTTCCAAATAAAATACTGCCTTTGCCTTCGTCTACATTTTTAGTGTGTAATTTAAGCAACGCTTCTCGCGACATCTCACCTTGTACTAATAAGTTAAAACCTTTTGTTCTAAGAAATTTTGTTACGTGGTCCATTTGCCAGTAAGAAGCGAATAGTACAAGGTTCGCTTTTTTATCATTTAGGTACTCTGGTAAAGTTTTAGCTAGGTGATCACTAAAGTCTTTATCGGTAGGTTCTACTTTAGATACCGGAATACGTAAAGTGGCTTGTTTTGGGTAATCAAAAGGAGAAGGTACTTTAATAAATTTAACGCCTTCTTCTTTAGCAAGTCCTGTTTCGTAAGCAAAGTGATCAAACGAGCCCAGTGCACTTAATGTCGCAGAGCACAAAACAGCGCCCGCGCATTCTCGCCACAATTTATCTTTTAGGTAATAACCGACCTCGATAGGGCAGTCGCTTAATAAGTGGTCGTGATGGCTTTTATATTCAAGACGTTTTATCCATCGTGCATGGGGAGCACCTTCGCCTTTTTTTGCGTAACTAAACCATAGTTTGTTTAGTTGCTCTAAGCGGTTTATGTATTGACCGCTTTCGCCTAGTATTGGGTCGGCAACGTAAGGTTTTATGTCGCCGTCGCTTACATCTTGGGTAAGGGTGTCGTGCATTTTGTTTAAACAGCGCAGCGCATCTTGCGTGGCTTCGCTTATGTCTTTTGCTTTACTGTGCAGCGATTGTGGAATTTCACCGTGCTCAAAGCGATAAGTATCGTCTTTCGAATATTCAAAGTCAGCATTATCGAGAATATCGCGAACTACTTTTAAATCTTTATTCGCGTCATTAATACTGTCGCAAAGTTTAAAGTTTTGGCCAATGGCTCTTTGCCCTACTAAAACCTTTGCCATTTTTCCGCTAAACTTGGTGAGCTTATCAAGCCATTCTATTGTACCTTTAATTGTTGCTGCGGCCGATGAAAAGTCGCGTGTTATATGTGCTAAATGATGCGCTTCATCAATTACATAAATGGTGTTGTCGGGCTCGGGTAAAATTTTACCGCCGCCTAAGTCTAAATCAGCTAGTAATAAAGAGTGATTAATTACCAGCACATCCATTTGCATTAATTGATTACGAGCAAGCTGAAACGGACACGTTTGATGGGCCTTCATTTGGCGTTGGCATGAATGTTTATCGCACGCTATTAAGTTCCATACTCTGTCGGGTACGGTATCGGCCCAGCTGTCTCTATCGCCTTGCCATTTTTTATTCACATATGCGTTATATAGCTCATTCAAACACTTGGTTTCCATTGCGCTCAATGGTGAAGTAAGCGTTGGCATAAAGTCCATTTGTGTTTGGCTATCGCCGTTTACAGCATTATGTAATTTGTGAGCGCAAATATAACGATGGCGACCTTTTACCAAATCAAATTTAAAGTCGAGGCCTGAATGCTTTTTAAAAAATGGGAGCTCTTTTGCTATTAATTGTTCTTGCAGTGCAACGGTTGCGGTAGAAATAACTAGCTTCTTTTTTTGCGCTAAGGCAAGAGGCAACGCGCCTAAACAATAGGCAAGAGACTTACCGGTACCGGTGCCTGCTTCAATTACGCAAATGCGCTGCTTTTTATGGTATTCGCCAGCAAGTGTTTTTGCTATTTCGGCTACAAGATAATTTTGACTGCTACGAGGGCGATAATCTTTTAGGTTACTAGCCACATGCTGGTGTACTTGCCTAATTGTTTTTTTTAGTGAGTCAGAAAGCATGGGATGATTTACCTAAAGTATGTATATAATTACAGTGCTATGGATTTTAGAGTTATAAGAGTGTAACTACAAGCAGCTTGTTTACTAATTTAGCCTATTAAGCAGTGGCGTTAGATGATTTGCATATTTTTTCCAGTCAGTCAGCGCTTCTTTGTAAATTGGCTTACGTACTTGTTCTGAACTGGGAGTTAAAACAGGGCGTTGGTTATTATAAAACTCATAACACGCTTGCTCTACTACTAAATTGCAATGTTCAAATAAATCATTAACCGTTTCAGTGAAGTTGCTTATTAAGCTTTCATAATTAATTGTATATATTTCGTCAGGATATACGCTATGCCAATGTGTCATCAGCTTATAATATTCATTCATGTAGTGAGCTAAATCTTCCTGATCGTAGCTATAACTATGGCCCTGTGAAAATGAGTGCTTATAAAGGCTCCATGCAGTCGCTTTTTTATCTCGTTGTACATCGATTATTTTTGCATTAGGGAATAAAGTTTTGATAAGAGCAATATGTTGAAAGTTGACTGGTTGTTTATCAATAAAGTAAGGCTTGTTATTGCGAAAAGGTTCAATGAATTTTAAGTAGCGTTTGGCTAATGTTGCCAAGTGCTCTTGAGTCAAACTATTTAGCTTATAAGGTACGTTGCTTTTTATCTGAAGGTTTTCTAACTCTACTGCAATAGAATTGATTTCTGATAATTCATAGCTAGCGTCAACATGGCTATGCGATGCCAGTATTTGCTCAATAAGTGTAGAGCCACTTCTAGGCAAGCTTACAATAAATATCAGCTGGACTTCATTTTCGGTTGAGGTATGTACTGTATTGGCTACTTTTTTGGTTAGGTATTTTTTACAGCGCTCATTAAAGTCATTAGTAATGTAAGGGGTAAGTGACTTTTGTAAATCGTTACTTATTCTTAGCTGCAAAAAGGCATCTTCGTATCTGCTATGTTGTTCATATGCTTTAGCTAAAGCAAAGTGAAGTTGTGCTCTATTTAATTTATTTGAGTCTATTGTTATCTGCTGTTCTAAATTAGCTATATTGAGCTGAGTGAAAGTATATGTTTTTAAGTTTGCTAAGTTCCAATAGGCTTCGCCGATATGGGGAGCTAGTTTTATTGTTTTGCAAAAGTACGCAATAGCACTTTGGTTATTGCCAATTATCTTTTCTATGTTTCCAAGTCTTAAATTGCAATATGCGGGGTAATAATTTTTATTTAACAAAGATTGGTAATTTAGAGATGCATTTTTGAAGTCCATCATTTTTACATAGGCAGCAGCGAGTAGACTTTGGGATTGTGGTAGTAAAGTAACTAATTTGGTCGACCTATTATAAAAAGAGATTAGCTCTAAATATTGCTTTGTATTAAATAATGCTTCAATGTGCGCATCATAAGCGGCTGATTTTGTGCTATTTATATTTATATTATGAGAAGTAATAGCCAAATACGTTTTTAAGTCGTTTGCCTGAAAAGCTATTTTACTTAATAACACTAAAACACGGTATTCATTCGCTACAAGCTTGAGCAACTCATGGGCAATGTTTTCTGCTGGTTTTAATTCTTTGTTTAATAGATGCTGATTCGCTTTATCTAAACGTTGGTTAAACCAAGCAATCATCTCATATTGTTTAATGGCTTGTTGGTATTGCTCTTGCTCTTTTAACTGTCGATGTACTTGGGCTAATACTTGCCAAGCTTGATGGTGCTCTGGTGCAGTTTGAATTAAAGATAATATTATTTTTTTGGCTTGTTGAAGCTTGTTTTGTTGAAGGAGATTATTAGCGTGTTGGATAATTTCAGAAGGGCTCATTGAATGCTCATATTATTTTTTTCTTAAGACTAACTTAGAAAGAAATAAAATATAACCTGCTTTACAAATTTTATTTTTGTCGTTTTTTATTACAAGGCTTATTTCATTAATGCACTTAGACTCGGGGTTTATTCTCTCTACAGAAACAGTTGATTCACCTTTGGGCGTAAGTTTTGTTATTTGGCTTTTAACTGAAAAAGGGCCATTAAAAGCAATTAGCTTACCAGAGTCAGTTGTTTTTTTTATCAAGTTAAAGGATAAAGCGACGGTAGAAAAAGTACTGCGGCTCTCAGATGTTTCTTTTGAAATTGTCCCTGTAGAATTAAAAGATTTTCAGCAGGGGACTGTGGCTGGTTGCTACTTTAAATCACTTAAACATTACTACAATGCGTTAAAAGCTCTAAGCGCAGAGGGCATTGTGACATACGAAGATGACATACGCCCTATAGATCGCTTTTTAATGGAGCGATTTATTAAAGGCTCCACATGGGTGAGAGGAGATATTACACATAAAGACGGATATAGGCTGTTAACCAATTGCCAATTTAAAAATAACCCAGATGTAAATCCTAAGTTTAAAACAGTTTCTTTAGACATCGAGTGCAATGGAGAAGGGGTATTATTTTCCATTGGTTTGGTCGGTCATGGCATTGATTGTGTATTAATGATTGGCAGTCCTATTAAATATAGTGATGCAATTGAAATAATATGGTGTGTTGATGAAATCGATCTTTTACAAAAATTACAGCACTTTATAGCAAAAACAGATCCAGATCTTATTATTGGTTGGAACGTCATTGAGTTTGATTTTTCTGTTCTTCACTCCAGAGCTGAAACTCTAGGTATAGAATTGCGTCTTGGACGTAATAACGAAAAAATAAAATTACGAGTAGGCCATTATACTCGATTAACTATACCAGGAAGAGTTGTTATAGACGGTATAGACACGTTAAAAAATGCGACCTACCACTATGATAGCTTTAGCCTGTCAAATGTAGCTGCTAAGGAGCTTGGTGAGAAAAAGTACATCAGTTCAAGTGACCAGCTAGCAGAAATTGAACGCCAATTTAATGATAATAAGTTATCCCTTGCGAAATACAATAGACAAGATTGCGTACTGGTTCTACGTATTTTTAACAAATTAAATTTACTTGATTTTGCTGTTGTTAGGAGTCAATTAACGGGACTTGAACTTCATAGAATGGGCGGTTCAGTCGCTTCATTTGTTAACCTTTATCTGCCCTTACTTCACCGAAGTGGTTATGTTGCACCTAATTTAGGAGATCATGGCTTAAGTTTTGATAGTCCTGGAGGGTATGTAATGTCTTCAAAACCGGGGTTTTATAAAAATGTACTTGTACTCGACTTTAAAAGCTTATATCCATCAATTATGCGTACTTTTTGTATAGACCCTCTTGGTTTAATTGAGGGGTTGCTCAATCCAAAAGATGCAATTCCAGGATATAATAATGCACTTTTTTCAAGACATAAAAATCATTTACCAGCCCTTATAAAAACTCTATCAATAACAAGACAAGAAGCAAAAGATAGCCAAAAACCTATGTTATCGCAGGCTATAAAAATTATTATGAATAGCTTATATGGAGTGCTTGGTTCTCGGGGGTGTCGCTTTTACGATCCACGTCTTTCAAGTTCAATCACACTACGTGGGCACGATATAATGCAAACCACAAAAAAATGGATAGAGGAGTGTGGGTACAATGTAATTTATGGCGATACAGATTCAATATTCATTACTTTGGATGACGGTTTGAATACGCTTCAATGCGATGAAATTGGTAAACAATTAGCTATTAATATCAATCAACAGTGGGTACAAGAAATTAGTCAGAAGCACGACTTAGAGAGCTTTTTGGAAATTGAATTTGAAACCTTATACAGTCCTTTTTTTATGCCTACAATTAGGGGGAAAACGATGGGCTCTAAAAAACGATATGTAGGTCAAAAAATTAATAAAAATCACAATGAGCTAGTATTTAAAGGTGTTGAAGCAGTTCGAAGTGATTGGACTGAGTTCGCTCAAGAGTTTCAAGTAGAGTTGTTTGAAGCTTTGTTCAGTAGTGACTATAAAATAAGCCTTTTAGAGGAGTTAGTTAATTCTTACTCTAGGCGTTTACAAAATGGAGAATTTGACGATAAATTAATTTATAGAAAAAGGTTAGGACAAAATTTAACTGAATATAAAAAGAATATTCCACCACATGTCCAAGCAGTTAAAAAATATAAAGCCCAGAACCCAAACTTTGAGGTGAAACGAGGGCAAATTATAGAGTATGTTTACACATTTGATGGACCAGAGCTCAGTGATACAAATAAAAGACTGAATTATCCTTTGTATATAAAAAAACAATTAGACCCAATAGCCGAAATGATTTTTAGTGCTATGGAAGTGACGCTATCAAAGAGCTCTCAAACCTCTCTCTTTTAAGTTACCGTGAGCTAAAAGTTAACCTTTGTGAATTCAATCCCCCCTTTTTTATAATTTCCCTTAATGCAGTAATGGCGCTATTTAATAATACCAATGTAAATTTTTTGATTTTAAAATTGTAATGCTTTAGCTTTGAAAGTGTTGGTAATTAACAATAAGTTAATTTTATGTTGACCACGTTGTGTTGCTGGTATTATCATAACGTATGATTACCATTTATTAACAAATGGTAATCAAGCAAAAAATATAAAAAATATAAAGTATTCTGGGAGAATCAAATGTTAAATAATAAAGTTTCAAAAGCAGTTCGCTTAGCGATAGCTTTCGGTACAGCTTCAACAGCTGCTTTTTCAGCAAGTTCGTTTGCTGCTGATGAAGAAAAAGTTGATAAGGTTGAACGAATTGAAGTTACTGGTTCACGTATCAAACGTACAGATATGGAAACAGCTAGCCCAGTGCAAGTAACAACTGCTGAAGAAATTGCTGTTGCAGGTTTTACTCGTGTTGAAGACATGATGAATAGCTTACCGCAACTAGAAGCGTCTAATACTTCTTTCCAATCAAATGGTGCTTCGGGAACTGCAACTCTTGATTTACGTGGTATGGGTTCTCAGCGTACTCTTGTTCTTGTAAACGGTCGTCGTATGCAAGCTGGTGGTATTTACACACAATCAGCGGATATTAACCAAATTCCTGCCGCGCTAATTAAACGCGTAGATGTAATGACTGGTGGTGGTTCATCTACTTACGGTGCAGACGCTGTTGCTGGTGTTGTAAACTTTGTAATGAACGATCAGTTTGAGGGTTTTGAAGTTAATGTAGGTACAACTGCTTACCAACATAATAACGATAATGAATACATGCAAGGCCTAATGGATGATGCTGGCTTTGAATATGAAGAAGGTAATACGGGTCTTGATGGCGCGTCATTTGATTTTGCAGCGACTCTAGGTGGTGCATTTGATAGTGGTAGGGGTCATGCAGTAGCTTACTTTACTTACAACAGACAAAATGAATTACGCCAAGGTGCACGTGACTACTCATCTTGTGCTCTAAATGCTGCTGGTACAGCTTGTGGTGGTTCAGGTAATGCTGTTAACCCTAACTTTTATATCTCAGCTCCTAACGCTGACGGTGTTGTAGACTTTGGTGAAGGCCAGTACGAATACTGGACTCTAGGTCAAGATAGCAGCTTTATTCCTTCAGTTGGTAATACATATAACTACGCGCCAATTAACCACTTTATGCGTCCTGATGAACGTCATACATTAGGTATGTTTGCTAACTACGAAATAAATGATAGCTTCCGTCCGTTCATGGAAGCAATGTTTATGCGTAACCGCACTACAGCGCAGATTGCTGAGTCTGGTACGTTCTTTAATGATAATTACTCAATTGATTTTGATAGCCCATTATTAAATGATACACAACGTGCACAACTAACTGAGCGCTTTGGATTGACTTCTGGTGATCAGTTTGCAACTTATATTGGTAAGCGTAACGTTGAAGGTGGCCCTCGTGCAGACAGCCTTGAACATAACTCTTTCCGTTTAGTGTTAGGTAGTAAAGGCGAAATTAACGACCTTTGGTCTTACGAAGCATTTGCTCAATACGGTTCAACTTCATCTTCTTCAGCATATGAAAATGATTTCTTTGGTCCGCGTATAATCACCGCTTTATCAGCAAATGGTGAAGATTGTAGCGCGACTTCTGGTTGTATTCCGTACGATGTTTTTCAGTTTGATGGTGTAACTGAAGAAGCTGCAGGGTCACTTACTGGTACGGCAATCTTGAACGGTGTTACTGAGCAATTGATTGTAAGTGGTTTTGTTACTGGCGAATTCGATTTCTCACTTCCATCTTCAGAGTACCCAGTTGCTGCAGTATTTGGTGCAGAGTATCGTGAAGAAACATTCAGTAGAACAGCTGATGAAGTATTTGCACAAGGTCTATTACTAGGCCAAGGTGGTACTACTAAGAGTTTAAATGGTGGTTATCAAGTACGTGAAGTGTTTGGTGAGCTTAGCCTACCAATCGTTGAAGATTTACCGTTAGTTGAAAGTTTACTTGTTGAATTAGGCTACCGTTGGTCAGACTATAGCACTTCAGGTGCTGAGCCGACTTATAAAGTGGCAATGAACTGGGATGTAACAGGCGATTGGAAAATTCGTTCAAGCTACAACCGTGCAGTTCGTGCAGCAAACAATGGTGAGCTATTCGCTCAACAAAGCACTGGTTTATGGGCCGGTACTGATCCATGTGCTGGTACACCAAGCCTAACAGCTGCTGAGTGTGCAAATACAGGTGTTTCTGCAAGTCAGTATGGCAATGTAGGTAAGAGCCCTGCGGATCAATATAATGCTCTGTTTGGTGGTAACCCAGATTTATCCCCAGAAATTGCTGATACTATTACTTTAGGTGTTGTTGGTAACCCATTTGAAAACTTCAACTTCTCAATCGATTACTGGGATATTGAACTTGAAGACGCGATTGGTAATATTGACCCAGAAATTCTAGTTACACAATGTGGTAAAAGCGGCGCGGCTGTATTTTGTGATAACGTAGACCGTACACCTGGTAGTGGTAGCCTTTGGATAGGTTCTGGCCAAGTTGTTGCTACAAATACTAACTTAGGTAATATCCATTACGAAGGTATCGATTTAAGCGCAAACTACGATATGGAAATTGCTGAAGGTACATTAAAAACTAGTATCATTGGTACCTACATGTTAACTAAGGAATTTGATAATATTCCTGGTGTAAGTGAAGTATATGACTGTGTTGACTCATTAGATAACGGTTGTTTCCCTCAACCAGAATGGCGTCATGTTGTATCTGCTAGCTACGACACGGGCAGCTGGTGGAGAGCTACTGCTAAATGGCGTTTCTTCAGCGGTGTAAACGATTACACTGGTGCTGATACATTAGTACAAGACGACGGTATTAGCTCACAAAGCTATATTGACCTTAAAGGTACATTTACTATTAATGATTACACGTCTTTATTAGTAGGTGTTAACAACGTTATGGATAAAGAGGCACCTCTAGTTGGTGGTTCATTATCAACAAACGCAAATGCTATTGCTGGTTACTACGATTCGTTAGGTCGTTACTTCCATGCGAGCCTTTCATTAAAATTCTAATTTGAATTAATTAATGTATATTAAGCGAGCTTAGGCTCGCTTTTTTTATGGGGAAAAAATGAAATCGGTAAAAGAAAGTTTACTGTTTGCAATACAGCAATTGAATAGTGGAAAGATTGTGGCAGGAAAAGCAACCCTAGAAGGTTTATGCGACAACCCTGAAGTTAATGAGCAAGCTTTAGCTGTATTGTTTAAAGTAGCTATGAATGAAGGAGATTTACTAAAAAGTAAGGAAGTTTGTAGAAGACTCATTTCAATAGCCCCCAAAAAATTCGATTATGTAAATACTCTTTGTCAGTTATATGCCGCCAGTAATGAATTCTCTTTAGCAATAGACTTACTTAAAAAATACACTGAAATAGTACCGGATAGCGCAATGTCATATTTTCAATTGGGTGAAATGGCAAAAAAAGATGGCAAAGGTACTCTTGCAAGTACATCTTTCTTAGCAGCTATCGAGCTTGGTTACCACGACATATATACCGCTTATGTGGAGTTAGCATCCGTCTACTCTGAGCTTTTAATTGATTATGGGACTGCGACTAATTATTTACAGCAGGCAATTACAGTTGAACCAAATAAAATTAATGCCTATTTTAATCTTGCTAATATATATGAGCAGCTTGGTGATAAGCAAAACTGTTTAAAGAGCTTTAATCAGGTATTAAAGATAAATCCTTTATATGGTCTGGCGCATGCGAGAATTGCTGATATACAAACATTTAATAAAAAAGAAGCGTTAGAATACGAACTAAAAAGCCTATCTATTTTAGAAGCTATAGAAGATGATGTGTTAAAAGCTGATATGTATTATGCGCTTGGGAAAGCTTATGACGATAGCAAAGATTATGAAAAATCATGGTCTTATTATACTAAAGCCAATAGCTTTAATCGAAAATATATCCCGCAATACAACAGGGTTGATATCGAACATCAAGTAAGTAACACACTAGCAAGAGAGCTTAGTAACGTAAAAAGTAAGACTGGCGATATTGTTCCAATTATTATTTGTGGCATGTTTAGGTCTGGTTCAACCTTAATAGAACAAATAATTTGCACTTCTGAGGTGATTAGCAATGGAGGAGAGATTGATTACTTGCATAAGCAACTATTCAATCTAATTGATAAGCCTAAAGTGCTGTCAAGCACGGTTAACTCAACATTATTTCAGCAAGGTTATGAGAAAGAATTAAAGTTAAGAGCGGGAAAAAGTAGTCTTGTTACTGATAAACGGCCTGAGAACTACTTATACATTGATATAATTAAAATGATGTACCCTGAAGCAAAAGTTATTTGGACACAGCGCGATATTAGAGATAACAGTTTATCAGCTTACTTTCAACATTTAGGCCCAAGTTTGAATTATGCGACCGCACTGAATGATACAGTGCACTACCATAAAGCGCAGCAGCGTGTTAAAGCACATTGGCTAAAAAAGTATCCTAATGATATTTTTACAGTCAATTATGATGAACTTGTTTCAAAGCCCGAGGGGGTATTATTGCCTCTGTTCGAATTTTTAGGCGTAAAATATCAAGGTGAAAGCGGTTTATTTCATCAACAAAAAAATATTGTAAGTACTGCTAGTGTTTGGCAGGTGAGAAAGCCTCTTTATACATCTTCATCGGGAAGATATAAAAATTTCAGTAGGTATATTAAAGAAAGCTTATCTATTTCTGATTTTGAAGAGTTTAATAATGTATTAGATTAATCACTGAGAGTATTCAGCACTCAATAGAGCGCTGAATACAATTTAATTATTTAGTGGGTAAGTCTTTTATTTTAACACTACTACTATTGATTTTTTTCTTGAGACGAAGCTTATTAATTTTGTCTAATACTGCAGGTGAAAAGCGAGATTGAGAGCTAACTTTAGAGGATAACATATCGCTTAGGAAGCTAAGGTTCATAGCGCCTGCACCAGGCACGTTACTATTGGCTGCTACGGCATTGAGCAAGGCCGCTTTGTTGGTGGCATTACCCTCACCAAATGAGCGCTCAGTGCCGTATATGTCGGTTACATTCCAGTCCTCAATAGCTAGAATTAATTCTTCCGAATCTTCTACTTGTGAGTTAATAGAAGAATCAGAATAGTTTAAAATATGCTTTAGTAGATCGTTCTCAAAGTCAGGAAATAAAATTTTTGCTTGATCATAAAAAATAGAAACGTTTAGACGATTTCTTTTAACTTGAACGCCTCGGTTGGAGTTTACAAACTCTTCAGCATTACCTGAAAGTTGTTTATATACCTTATTAGCTGTGTAAGCTTCGTTACGTAAATTCGGACTTCCGATTATCCCTTGATAGAAGCCATACATTACTATTTTCTTATTCCCAAATTTCTTAAAAACGATATCATGTTGAATATTATTAAGTGACAAGGTATGGCCTGAAACATTTATAAATTTATCGTTTAGTATTGAGCTTTCACCTTCGAGTAATTTTTTTGCATTTCGAACTGGGTAATGTTCAATTAACTTTTCAATAATGGCTGTATTATATAAGTTTAGCCAATAAGCTAATTGCTCATCTAAGGTTAATGCGTTTAAAGGGACTTCTTCAGGTACTTTTTCTAGGCTTTGGCGAATTACTTTAAAACCTAGCTTAATATCCGATTTTACAACTTCTTCGAAATAAAAGCGGTTAGCCTCTAAAGCCGTATCTCTGTCTCTATTAGACCGTAACCTTGTGCCATTACCTACTATTGGTTTTAGAATAGTCCTATCAGATAAGCCCATGTCAATAACGGTTAACTCTAGAAGTTGGTCTAGGTCTTCATAAGATATGCTTATATCCCTATTTAAGCCAAAATCTGAAAACTCTTCGGGTAAAGAGAATTCTTCAGCTTTCACTGGAATAAAAACAATAGCGATTATAAGTAGCAAGCATTTTATCATGATCAATCCTTTGTTTTTGTTTTTGTTTATTTTTATAGCACTAGTTTGAATTTCAATCAACTAGATTAACCAATTGGCATAATATCGCTAGGTATTGTTAAGCGAGGTCTATCGCTTTTAAGCTCATTTGTGCCATGCCAAATATAGCTAGGAAAAATGATAATTTGTCCACTTTCAGGGCATATCTCGCGATCTATTGATTCTCTTTTTCCTAGATCAAGACATGTTTCTCCTAACTTTAACCAGCCATTTTTAAGTGGATCATTTTTACTCATTTCATCAGGTATAGAAATATAGCTGGGTGCTGACAACCAACCGTGAGGATGAATATGATTGGCATGATATCCTCCATTTTCTAGTTTTACTGACCAGCTGCCTTTGGCAGTAAAGTTTAGGCTATTTCTTGCCGTTAATGGGTGCATACTATCTGCTGGTAAATCATTTAAGTAAGTAGATATACATGACTCCATTGACTGCTTAAATAATGAGAGTAACGTATTTGAGCGATAGAGTAAGTGTCCTTCAGTTTGACTTCCTCTTCGAACACTTTGATCAAGCGGGTCTTGTTCTTTAGTGTGTAAAGTAAGTAATAGTTCCTTGAGTTCCTTCCCAAAAGAGTCAAACGACTTGTAGCCTTTAGGCGTAGGTAGAGCCATTGTTTTAACAAACATATCGTAATTAGTTAACCAATGATATTTATCGTCTTTAGCTAAGCGCCAAGCTGTGGATAAATAAGCCCAGATTTCTTGATTAAAAGGGTTGTGTTTAACTGCAGTGTTTAAGTGCAATATTGCTTTTTTATATTCAAAATTTTCAATACAGTAGTTTGCCAAATCTACACTATATCTTGCTGATTGGGGAGCCTGTGATACAAGCTCATCTAATATAATGAATGCTTTATCACTTTGCCCATGCTTACCTAAAATGATGCCATGGGCATGTTTTATGTCTAAGTTATCAGGGAAGAGCCTAATTGCTTGTGAAGATACATCAAGGGCTTGATTAAAATCTTTAAAATGTAAAAGCTGAGCTAGTTGTGATTGAACTAGTTGTGGGTTTTTAGCATGATTTAAGAATGTACTATTGTAGGAGCTCATAAGGGCTGATTTGTTTGCACGATCCCAGTATAATTTATTTAAACACTCATGCGCAGGTATATAGTTAGGAGCCTGTTCAAGACATCGTTTTAAATACTGCTCACAGAGCTCAAACTTTAGTAAATCATAGTAAGTACAGCCAATCAAAAAGTTAACCTCGGGGCTATACTTGTTCTGCTTATCGCTTAGCATTAAAAATATATCTAAAGCATTGTCGAATTTACCCATATTGCGAAAATTACAAGCACGTTTATATTTAAATAAAAATTGATTTTTTAAATCGACAGGTAAAGAGAGGTAATAGCTTTCAACTAATTCTAAGTCACCCAAACGTTCTAGTAATTCAAGCTTTAACCAGTGATATCTCTCTTTTAAGGTTTCATCAGATACGGTTTTAGAAAGTTCCTTTTTTGCTTGTAACAACTGGTTGGTTTTGATCAAGCTTTCTATAAAATTCAGAGATACCTTTTTGCTTAATGGCAAATACCTTGTGTTTTTTAAAAAGTTTAAACATAACGAATGTTTAGCAGTTCTGCACAGCAAGTTTGTATAGTTTTCAATTAGAGGGAGGGATGAAGGAAACTTATTTACTGCGTAAGAATATGTTTGTTCGGCATTTTCATTTTGGTTAAGTGCGCTATATGTAGCGGCAAGTAAAATATACCAATCAACAGTTTTAATATCACATTTGTTTAAAAAAAGAATAGCTTGGTTATATTGGCGTGAATTATAAGCAGCGAGCGCAGAGTTAAGAAAGTTAGACATAAAACACCCTATTTTTCGTACCATGTTAACAGGGTGTTTTTTAAAGTTAAATAATAAAATTTATTAAAGGTCTTTTATTTTTACAGAGCCACTATTATCAGTTTCTTTTAGCTTGAGAGCTCTAATTTTTTCGAGCATTTCTGGAGAAAAGCGGCCAAAGTCCATCGTTTTCTCCGAAATAGAATTAGATAAAAAGCTTATGTTAACAGCACCTAGTCCTGAACCTGCGCCATCAGCTCCTATTGGTTTTGATGAGTTATTTGCAACAGCATTGAGCATGGCGGCAGGATTTGTTGACGCTGCGCCACCAAACTTTCGCTCTGTGCCATAAATATCAGTGATTCTCCAATCTTCAATACCTATTTTAAAGCTCTTAGCATATTTTATATCAGAGCTCATTGGCGGGTTTGCATAGTCTTTTAGGTGCTCTCGTAAATCTTTCTCGAAGTTTTCGAATAATGGTTTAACTTGCTCATAGTACTTAGAGGCATAAAGGCGATTTTTTCGCTTGATACTAGTTCCTCTATTTGAATTGACGAATTCTTCAGCGTTTTCAACTAATTGATGATAAACCTTGTTTCCTTTATATGCTTCGGCACGAATGTTAGGACTTCCTATATTTCCTTGATAAAACCCATACATAACTATTGGTTTTTTTATACCAAACTTTTTAAAAACAATATTTTGTTGTATGTCGTTTAAAGAAAGTTTATGGCCAGCAACATTTAAAAACTCATCCTCTAAAATTGAATTGCTGCCAAAGAGTAAATCTTCTGTATCGCGAATAGGATAGTGTGTGATTAGTTTTTCTAACATGGCTGTATTGTAAAGGTTTAACCAATAAGCAAGTTGCTCATCAAGGCTGAGTTCGTTAAGTGAGATTTCATTTGGCAGACTTTCTAGGCTAACTCTGATCTTATAAAAACCGTCTTTAATCTCTGATTTTGTTACTTCTTCAAAGAAGAAACGATTTGCTTCTAATGCTGTGTCGTTATTTTTATGCGACTTCATTCTTGTACCGATGGAGGCTTGAGAATTTAGTTTGGAACGATCTGATGCTCCAGTATCAATTACAGTAAAACTTAGAAGAGTATCTAAGTCATCATATGAGACAGTAATATCTCTATTTAAACTAAAATCTGAAAATTCTTCCGGAAGCTCTTTTAAGTCAGCGAAAGCCGAGAATGAGATAGTGAGTATTAAAATACATACGAGGTGAGTTTTCATAGCAATTCCTTTGTTTGTTAGGAACACCATAATCTACAAATGTTAATTCACTTTCAAGTTTTGCTTACATTTAATTTCATTTTATTAGCATAGCACCAAAAAGTGGAATATTGCTCTTTGGTTAATGGTGATGATATCGCAATGTGTTAGCTTTTTGTTTCTTTAAGTTGTTGTAAATTAATGTGTTTTTTCGTTGTCAAAGTGTTGACCTTTTGCTTGAGTTGGGCCTACTATTCAAACCGAAATAGGTACTGTGATGAATTGCAGACCGTTTTGAAAACAAAATAATTAAAAAATATTCTAGGGAGAATCCAATGTTAAATAATCAAGTTTCAAAAGCTGTTCGCTTAGCGATAGCTTTTGGTGCAGCATCTACAGCTGTATTTTCTGCAAACTCGATAGCTGCTGACGAAGGTGTAGAAAAAGTAGAGCGTATTCAAGTTACTGGTTCACGCATAAAGCGAACTGATATTGAAACAACTGTACCAATTACATCAATTGGCCGAAGCGATATTATTCAAATGGGCGCATTGAATGTAGCCGATGTTTTGAATCAATCTCCGGTCACTATCGCTGGTTCAAATCAATCAAATAGTGCATTCGGTACTACAGGTGTTGGTCTTAACACTACGTCTTTACGCAACTTAGGTTCCTCAAGAACTTTAGTGTTAGTGAATGGTCGTCGCTTTGTATCAGGTGTTTCTCCTTCAAGCGGTTATGCGGTTGACTTAAATGCAATACCAGCATCAATGATTGAACGTATTGATATTCTTAAAAGTGCTTCTTCAGCAGTTTATGGTTCAGATGCTGTTGCTGGTGTTGTGAACATAATTACGCGAAGCGATTTTGAAGGTGTTGAAGTTAACGCTCAAACAGGTGTTTCAGATGAATCTGATCGCGAAAAATATTCTTTAAACCTTACTGCTGGTAATAGCTGGGATTCAGGTAGTGTAACAATTGCTGCTGGATATGATGATGATAAGGGTTTGAAGTCATCCGATCGAGACTTCTCAAGGTATGATGAAGCTATATTTTTGAATGATGAAGGTGGTGAATATGTAGGTGTTCAAAACTCTTCATACCCACCTCAAGGCCGTGTTGGCGGATATAATGCAGATGGTACACCATATGTAGGTGATGAGAATTCATTCAATCGTGCATCTTACAGACAGTTAGTGACTCCGCTTGAGCGTAAATACGCAGCAGTTAACTTTAAACAAGATATTTCAGATAGTGTTCACTCTTTCACGGAAGTAAACTGGAATTCATCTAAAACATACAACTCGACTATTGAACCGACTCCTTTCACTACGGATGATGTATATCTACCTTCACGTGGTGGCGTTGGTGGTATTAAGCTGGGAAGCCCTTTAGTTCCAGATCTTTTACGCCAAAATTTAATGTCTGATAATCCTGATTTGACAATGGATGATAATATCCCAACGCTAGTTCGCCGTATGGTTGAGTTTGGTGCTCGCTCAACAGATTTAGAGCGTGATACTATTCGTATTGCGACAGGTATAGATTGGGAAATTAATGACAACTGGCTTTTAAACTCTTATATCTCATGGGGTAAAACTGACCAGCGCCAAGAAAATGGTGGTCAAATAAATGTTGAACGTGCTGCAAATGCATTAGATGTATATACTAATGCAGAAGGTAACGTTCAATGTTCTAATGATTTAGCAGTACTTCAAGGGTGTGTGCCTTTAGATTTGTTCGGTGCAGGAACTTTGTCTGATGAAGCCGTTGCATATGTAAGATCACCTGCAAAATCTCAAGGTCAAGTTGAGCAGTTTATATTTTCAACAACCCTTTCTGGTGAATTACCAATTGAGTTAGAAGGTGGTATGGTTGGGCTAGCTGTTGGTGCAGAACATCGTCTTGAAAAAGGTTCATACTCTCCAGGTGATTTAGCGCAAACTGGTGCTTCAAGTACAAATAAATCTGAGCCTACAAATGGTAGCTTCTACACTAACGACGTTTTTGTTGAAACTGTTTTACCAGTTCTAGAAAATGTTGAACTAGATTTAGCCGCTCGCTATTCGGACCATGAAATTGTTGGCGGACAAACAACATGGAATGCAGGTGTACAATACTCTCCTACAGATACAGTAAAATTAAGAGCATCAGCAGCACGAGCTATTAGAACTCCAAATATTGCTGACTTATTCGGTGGTAGAGGCGAAACTTTTTCAGGTGTTGCAGATCCTTGTGATGCAATTACTGCATCATCTACAGGAAATGTAGCTGCTAATTGTCTTTCTATCGCTGAAGTGGCTAATAGAGTTGCTGCTGAAGGCGCATTCAATTTGACAACTATTGAACGTCAGAGCACTGGTGGTTATATTGGTGGTAATGAAGATGTAAAAGAAGAAACATCTGATTCATTTAGCGTTGGCGCTATTTGGCAAGTAACAGATGAATTTTCATTAACGCTTGACTACTACGATATTGCTGTAGATGACGCTATTGCTACTACTGCTAGAACAACTGTATTGAACCGATGCTATGGTGTTGATCCATCTGACTTTGATGCTACATGTGGTGGGGCAATACGTGATACAAGAGGTGCCTTGACAGAAGTTAGCTCAGGGACTAGCAATGAAAATGATTTAAGCACAAAAGGTTTAGATATAGAATTAAGTTATAAGCAAGAATTTGCTTTCGGGCAATTATCAGCGGACTTGATATGGAATCATTTGTATGAGTATGTTGAAACATCAATTGAATCTGGTGAAGAGATTGATTACAGAGGTGAGGTATTAACTCCTACTAATCGTGCAAATTTAAATTTAGGCTATACAGTTGATGACTTTGCAGTATCATGGCGCATGAAGTATTGGGCAAGCTCAAATGATAGTAATATTGAAGGGAATCAAAATTTTTCAACGGGAGCCCCTTTAGACAAGTTTAATCGCTTCCCGACTGTTATTTATCACGATCTATCAGGTACTTATAACATCACTGCTGGAACAGACGTTACTTTGTCAGTTCGGAATGTTTTCGATAAGCAACCTCCTGTAGCAAACCAAAGTTCAGTAAGTGGAGCATCAGGTATAAACACTGTTGGTGAAGCTTATGACGTAACTGGTCGTTACTTCCAATTGAGTTTTACTACTAAATTCTAATTGTTATTTATATAAGAACGATAAAAACCGCGATTTTAATCGCGGTTTTTTTATGGATAAATTTTATATACATTAATAAATTATGTGCCGTAGTTATTTTTGAAAAATAGCCTTATACTAAAAAAGAATATTTAAATAATTCCAATCACACAATTTAGCGAGATATAGATGAAAGAAGTCCGATCTTTTATTAAAACAGCATCATTAACGGATCTTGAAAAAGCTCAACAGCTTATCAATGATGCAATTTCAAAATATACCCAGCAGCAAAAAGCGAAACAGGAAGTTTTGGATCTTTTAAAAGAAAAAGGACTTACGCTAGAAGATTTACAAGATGGAGCATCAGACAAGCGCACTAAAGTTAAGCCTAAGTACCGCATGGAACTTAATGGTGAGACTATTGAATGGACTGGCCGAGGCCGTCGTCCTAAAGCGTTTGAAGGTGTTGAGCTTGAAAAGTTTTTAGCTTAAAGCTAAATATAAGAGAAGCTTCGGCTTCTCTTTTTTGTTTACCCCTCAATAAAATATAATTAAAGTCTAAATGTCATAGCAGTAATTTGCTAAAATCCCCTTATTAAAATCTATTTGTTTTCCCATGAGCTATAAACTAAGACCTTACCAACAAGAAGCCGTAGAACGCACCGTTTTACACTTTAGAAAGAGTAATGATCCTGCCGTTATTGTACTACCAACCGGCGCAGGTAAGAGTTTGGTTATTGCTGAACTTGCGCGTATAGCTAAGCAAAAAATATTAGTGCTTGCTCATGTAAAAGAGCTGGTAGAGCAAAATTCACAAAAATATAAAAGTTTTGGTTTAGAGGCGAGTATATTTTCAGCAGGCTTAAAAGAAAAATCATTAAACCATCAAGTAACCTTTGCCAGTGTGCAATCACTTTCTCGTAATTTAAATAAATTAAATGAGCATTATTCATTACTTATTATTGATGAATGCCACAGGGTAAATGGGGATAAAAAAAGTCAGTACGGTAAAGTAATAAACAGTTTAAAAGAGTATAACCCTCAGATAAAAGTATTGGGTTTAACAGCAACACCTTATCGGTTAGGAATGGGGTGGATATACCACCACCATTATCATGGTTTTGTTAAGGGTACTCAAGAAAGTCCGTTTAAAAGTTGTATTTTTGAATTGCCGCTCAGGTATATGATCAAACATAATTATTTAACGCCCCCTAACGAAGTTGATGCAGCAATTAGCCATTATGATTTTTCGTCATTAGATAGCAATGCATTTGGGCAATATACGACTGATGACATGAATGCGCTTTTAAAAAACAGTGAGCGCGCAACGCAGGCTATATTACAGCAAGTAATTCAATACAGTGAAGAGCGCGAAGGTGTTATGGTTTTTGCAGCCACGGTAATGCATGCCCAGGAAATATTAAGCTACTTGCCAGCTCATCAAAGTGCACTAATCACAGGTGATACGCCAAACACTGAGCGCGATAAAATTATTAAGCAATTTAAAGCTAAGCAATTAAAGTATTTAGTTAATATATCGGTACTAACTACAGGATTTGATGCGCCACATGTCGACTTTATAGCTATTTTAAGACCTACAGAATCGGTTAGTTTATATCAACAAATTGTGGGGCGAGGTTTAAGGTTATCTGAATCGAAAACGGATTGCTTAGTAATAGATTATGCTGGCAATGGTTTTAATTTATTTCACCCAGAGGTAGGTGATAAAAAAGGCGATAGTGATAATGAACCTGTGCAGGTACTTTGTCCTGGTTGTGGGTTTGCGAATATATTTTGGGGTAAAACAGACTCCACTGGCAAAGTAATAGAGCACTTTGGCAGGCGTTGCCAAGGCCTGTTAGAAGATGATGATGGGCATAAAGAGCAGTGCGATTATCGTTTTAGGTTTAAAGAATGTGAGCAGTGCGGTGCCCAAAATGATATTGCTGCACGTAAATGCCATGATTGCGGCGCGGTAATGGCCGACCCTGATGATAAGTTACGCAATGCATTAAACTTAAAAGACGCACTTGTGCTTCGATGCAGTGGGTTATCGGTAACTCTAATTAAAGATGAACTTATTAAAGTAACGTATTTTGATGAAGATGGCGCAAGTTGCGATGAGGTATATAACCTCGCAAATAAAGGCGGGCAATTTATATTTAATAAGCAATTTGGTCTACGAGTAGGACTTGGACAAACACCTATTAATTTTAAAACTGCAGCGCAAGTAGTAAGCGCACAATTTGAATTAGTACCACCAGATTTTGTTATTGCACGAAAAAGCAAAAAGTATGGTTGGAAAGTGGCTGATAAGCTATTTGACTATAAAGGCAATTTTAGGAAGGCAAACCAGTTAAGCCGTTAAGCTTAACTGGTAGAGTGCATTGAACTAATACAATTAAAAGGCAACTAAGCCTCGTCACCGTCCATTAATCCCCAGCCATCACCGTATCCATTAAAGCTATTAGCAATACTTTCTATGTATTGCTCAGCTTGGCCTAAAAGGGTGTGCTCTGGCACCATTTGTACTTGAGTGATTACTTCCCAAACGCCAGTGTCTTTACATTTTTCAAGTTCAGCCTTTTGAACTAATGCATCAGAGACTATTTCTTTAGCAAATTTTTCAGCATCGGCTTCTTGTTCAAATAAAATAAAAAAATCGACTTGGTGCATTTTATTTAAATCAATGCCAGCAGCGGCTATTTCGGCTAAAAGTTGGCCGTTATCATCATCAGGGAATTGCATTAAAAACTCATTTAAAATTAATTTTTTATTCGTAGGCACTATTGTAACTAAAATATTGTCTTAACGCGTACTAATTTTAATTATGCTGATACTTATTCAAAGTTAAATTTACGCGTTAGATTGTCATTAAGTTAATGTGTTGCTCATTATGGCTATGCTAATATGCGTGTAATTAAACAGTTTTTTGTAAGATATAAAAGTAAGGATATTTACTTGTTTATTAAGTTTTTACGTTGCATATGTGTTGTGAGCGCTTTAATTGCGACAAATAGCTATGCGGCAGAAAAAGTCATAGAAGATTACGAAATTGAAGGGTTAAGTGGCGATTTAGAAAATAACGTAGCTCTTTACCTCAAGCAGTTAATTGGCGAGAAGCCAACCCGTACACTTCGCCGTTATGCTCAAAAACAAGTACAAAATAGCATCAAAGCTCTTGGCTATTATAGCCCGACCGTCGAGGTTATTTATGATAAAGACGACAGCGAGCTAATTGTTAAAGTTGAGCGAGGTCCTGCAACTCGCATAGAAGCAATTAATATTACGCTAAACGGCGATGGGCAAAATGATACTCAATTACAGGCATTAATTAAAAATACCAACTTAAAACAAGGTGATGTTTTAAATCATGGTAGATACGACTCTGCTCATAAAAAACTAGAATCTATGCTATTGGAGCTTGGCTATTTTGATGCAAAGTGGCCAGCGCGCAAATTAGAAGTGTCACTTAAGAAAAATAGTGCTGTTATTACTTTTGTAATTGATACTGGGGTTAGATATCAGTTTGGTGATATAAAAATTGCCAGTAATACACCTGCTGAAAAATACATACGCTCGCTTGCGCCTTTTACTCAAGGTCAACCTTATAAATCAACACATATTGCTGACTATAATTTGGATTTATCAAGCACCCCTTATTTTGCAAGCGTTCGCGTTTACGCCGATATTGCTGCTCGTAAAAATGGCCAAGTACCTGTTAAAGTTGATGTATCATCCAAGCCTGCGAATAGTTTTGAAATAGGTGCAGGCTTCACTGAAACAGAGCCTAGGGTTCGCTTTAAATGGACGAAGCCTTGGATTACAGAAAATGGGCATTATTTAGAAGCAAATCTCAATGTTTCTGAAAAACAGCAAAATATTTCAATGGCTTATACCGTACCTGTTGATGATCCTAACGATGATCTATGGCGCTTTTCTGCCGGTTATAAATTAGAAGATGAGCTCGCAGAAGATACCTACAGTGAAATATTAACTGGTCAATTACAGCGCCAATGGTTAACCGAAAATAAGTGGGTGCGTACTGCATTTTTACGCCGCGACCAAGAAACCTACCGCATCGGTGATGAAGAGGAAGAAAGCACCGAAATGTTAATGCCGGGCATTAGCTACGCCCGCAAAAAATCAAAAGGCGGCACGACTCCATACTGGGGAGAGCAGTGGCTTATATCTGCTGAGTTTGGTTTAGATGATGTGCTTTCGAGTACTAATCTGATTAGGGTGCAAATGCAACATGCGTGGTTACGTACATACTTAGATAAGCATTTAGTGTTTTTAAAAGCAAATGTTGGTGCAATGCTTGTTGATGATATTGAAAACGTACCTTACTCACTGCGTTTTTACGCAGGTGGCGATCAAAGTGTTCGTGGTTTTGCGTACCAATCAATATCGCCGGAAAATGATGATGGCGATCTCATTGGTGGTAAATACTTACTAACCAGTACAATAGAGTACAACTATCAGTTTGCTCAAAACTGGCGCGCAGCTTTATTTGTTGACGGTGGTACTGCGACGAATGATTTTTCTGATGATTTTGAAGTAGGCGCTGGTTTTGGTTTTCGCTATTTAACACCCGTTGGCCCAGTGCGTATAGACCACGCTTGGGGATTAACAAAAGAAAGTAAAAGCACACGTTTAAGTATTACCATAGGGCCAGAAATTTAATGTCAGTATTAAAAAAGATAACAGCCGCCGTAAGTGCTATTTTTGTCACGTTAGTTGTTGCACTATTTTGTTTGTTATTTACCGCACCCGGTAATCAATTTATTGCTTATAGTGCAAACAAAGTGGTAGATGGACTACATATTGAAATTAAAGATGGCCGTTTTATTTATAATGATGCCTTTAATGTTCGCTTTACTAGCAACGGATTGGATTTTAATGCACAACAATTGAAAATTGATTTGTTTTGGTGGCAGTGCGATGGAATTTGTATAGATAACTTAAGTGCTAAATCTATAAATTTAACATTACCAAAAACTGCAGAGTCGCAAGAAGAAGCCGCTGCAGAGCCGCTTGAAAAAATCAGCTTACCTTTTAGTATTGCTGTAAAAAACATTGCGATCAATAAATTTACGCTAGAGCACCCAAGTGCAAACGTAAGCGTTAATCACTTTAAACTCTCAGCAAAAGCAGAGGGTTCAAAGCTGACGGTTAAAAGCCTGAATATTCCCACCATACTTGTTGCTTTAAAAGAGCAAGAACAAGATGCGAAAACACAAACGGCGCAAAATACTCAAGCGCCTTTAACGCACCTACCCGCATTACCTAATATAGAATTTACTTCACCACTTGATTTAGTTGTTGAAGACTTTGAAATAGCTAACATTACGATTGAGCAAAACGAAGCCCAACATGTTATTGAAAACATCTCGCTGCAATTAAGTGTGGAAGATGCGGTTATTAATTTAGAGTCATTCTCAGCAAAGTATGAGCAGTGGCAGCTTAATACGCACCTTAATGCTGAGCTTGCAGGGAATTTGCCCGTGAAAGGGGATGTTGTTTTACAAAGCGACGAGCACCAAGCCAATTTGCAGTTGAATGGTGACTTATCAAATCTAAGCTTAAATTTAGAAACGCAGGGGCAATATCCACTTAGTTTAACGGCAACGGCAAATTTAAAGCAAAAAAACTATCCGTTTGAGTTAAATGGCAAAATTAAACAGTGGCTTATTGATGCACAAAGTAATGAGCTTAAAGTGCGAAATGTAAGCCTCAATGCACAAGGTAATGCCGACGATTACCAGCTTAGCCTACAGGGGAATAGCCAATTAGGCGCGTACCCAGCTGTTGACTTAAATACCCAATTAAAAGGCAGTCTCACCAAAGCAACTTTACAAGCGCTAAGCATTAAAGCGAACGAAAGCAGTGCAACTATAAAAGCCAATGTTGATTGGCAAAAAGGCATACAGGCTAACTTTAATGGCACGCTTGCTAACTTAAAAGCGCAGTACTTAACTGATGCCGCTACCAGTGATATTTCGGGACAGTTTAAAGGCTCGTTTAATGCAGCTGACGACAAGTGGCAGCTACAAATGAATAATACAAAGTTAAACGGATTACTTAACGACGTGCCACTAGAATTTGCCTCGAACTTTAAGCTCGACAACACGTTAAAAGCTAATATTGATAGTTTTTATTTAAGTAGCGGCACCAATAAATTAGCACTAAGCGGGCAAGTTGATGACACTTGGCAAGTTGATGGCAAAGTAACGCTTAAAAGTGATGAAAAAGCTAATATTCCATTTACTGCCGATGGCAACGCAAATTTAAAAGTAAGGGGGGAAAGGTTAACGCCCTCTGTTGATTTAGCGCTAATACTCGATCGCTTTATTTTTGATGAAATAAACATTAATAAATTATCAGTAAAAGGGCAGTTAGATACCGCAGCCGATTGGCAAACTGATGTTTCGGTAAGTGTTGGTTCGGCGCTTATGGCCGAACAGCAAATTAATAGCGTTAAAATTGATATTAGCGGCGACAAAACAGATCACCAACTTACGGCATCTGTAGATGCTGAGCAAGGCAGTGTAGAGCTTGAAGTTAATGGCAAAATTAATAATACCACTTGGAATGGCGAGCTTAGTAATGTAACGCTCAGCGATAAAAAGCTTAGTTTTAGTAATACTAAAAATATTGCCATTATGGTTAATACGCAAAGTGGCGACTTTGATGTAAGTGCACATTGTTGGGCATCTGAGCAAAGTAAATTGTGCATAGACACCTTAGCGCAGTCAAAAAACCTCGGTCAGCTAAATGCTAAATTAAGCAACTTAGCACTTGAGGAACTTAAGCACTTTTTACCTAATAGCATTCGTACTCGCGGTAATATAGCTGGCGATGTAGCACTTAATTGGCAAAGCGGTGCGCTTAAAACATTACGCGCAAATATCGATTCTAGCGACTTAGAAGCGGTGCTTACATCAGAAGAAGATCGTTTTAAATTACCAATCGAAACTCTAACTGTTAGTGCATTTTCAGACTCTCAAGTTGGCAAGCTTGAAGCTAATTTAGAATCAAGTGTGCTTGGTAAAATAAACACACAAATTGATATTGACGACATACAAAATACGCAAGCGCTTAACGGCACTATAAATATTGATAAAATTCTCCTTTCAGACTTACAACCATTTCTTGAAACCCTTGAGCAGTTAAAAGGTGATATTAGCGGAAAAGTCGCGTTAGCAGGTACGTTAAAAGATCCATTATTAAATGGCGAGCTTAATGTGAGCGATATTAGTTTAGAGGGCGAGCAATTGCCTATAGCGCTGCAAAAATCAAATATAAACGTATTGTTTGATAAAACAACAGCCACAATAAAAGGCAACTTAAACGACAATCAGGGCGGTAAAATAAATCTCACCGGTGACGTTGATTGGCAAGGTGCGCAACCTGCTGTAAATGTGGCGGTAGTTGGCGAGCAGTTTTATGTACGTGCGCAGCAAGGGGTTACTTTTAAAGTATCGCCGGATTTAAAAATAGGCTTGGCTAATAATGCACTCAAGCTTGCTGGTGAGGTAGTTGTGCCTTACGGTCGTATAATGATTGAAGAGCTCCCAGAGGGCGCAGTGCAAGTTAGCGATGATGAAATTATTGTTGATCAAAAAACCGAGGCCACCGAAACAGTTCCGTTTGATTACGACATAGATTTAAAAGTGATTGTTAAAAACGATGTAAAAGTAGAATCGTTTGGCTTGGAATCAAAAGTTGCGGGTGATTTAGCGATAAAAATGAGTCAAGGAGCACCAATTATAGCCACAGGTGAGCTTAACTTAATTGAAGGTACTTACTTAGCCTTTGGGCAAGATTTAATAATCAGCACCGGGCAAGTCGGTTTTAGCGGTTCAATTGAACAACCATTTTTAAATATTAAAGCAATACGTAACCCCGATACGACTGCAAATGGTGTCATTGCAGGGGTTACGCTTACGGGTAATGTTGAACAACCAACGCTTAAAATATTTTCTGAGCCTGCGATGGATCAAGCACAAGCACTTGCATATTTACTTAATGGCCAACCTTTGGGTGACGGGGAAAGTTCGTCAAGCGATGCTATGCTCACACAGTTATTACTTTCTCAAGGGGTTAGCCGCAGCGAAGGGGTTGTTTCTAAGGTGGGTGAAACCTTTGGGTTATCAGATGTAAGTTTAAGCTCATCTGGTAGTGGCGATAGCACCAAAGTAGAAATATCAGGTTACGTAGCACCCAGCTTACAAGTTAAATATAGCGTGGGTGTATTTGATTCGCTCAGTGAGGTGGCTGTGCGATATCAGTTACTTTCACAGTTATACATAGAAATAACGAGCGGCCTATACCAAAATGTTGATGTGCTATATAAGTTTGACTGGGAATAACCAAAACTATAATAATTATAAGGATATGAGTGATGAAAAAAATTATATTGCCAGCTCTGCTTAGTGTTTTATTAAGCGGTTGTGCTCAACAATTTGGCAATGATGTTGTTAATCAAGAGCTACCTTTATTGAGCGCGAGTGAAGTCATTGCTAGTGCAACAGACAATGACTGGCGAGTGGTGGACGCTCAAAATATTTTAAAGATAACGCTGCCAACGGGCGATGCGTACATTGAGCTTAATGAGCTGCTTGCCCCAAAGCACGTTCAAAACATTAAAAAGTTAGCACGAGAAGGGTTTTATAAAAATACCAGCGTTTATCGGTTTGTTGAAGGTTTTGTAGCGCAAGGTGGCGACAGCTCGGGTAAAAAATTAATTAAAACAGCGGATAGAACAATCCCTGCTGAGTTTTATTCAACAACAAACAAGCCACTTTTAATTACTGAGCTAAATGGCGACGGATATGCACCAGTTACTGGCTTTTTAAACGGCTTTGCAGTAGCTCAAAACTCAGCACATACGCAAACATGGCAAGTGCATTGTAGTGGCGTGTTTGCCATGGCGCGCGATAACGATATAAATAGTGCGAGCACGGAGTTTTTTGTAACGATAGGGCAAGGCCCGCGCTACCTTGATAAAAACATTACGGTGTTTGGTCGAGTGCTCGAAGGTATAGAACATTTTAACCGTTTAGCGCGCACGCCAACTGAGGGAAAAGCATTTAACCCAATTACCAATATACAAGTCCTTGGCGATGTCCAAAGCGATAAAAGTATATTTAAAGTGATGAAAACAAACTCGGCTGTGTTTAAAAACTTAATCAGTGCTCGTAAAAACCGTGTTGAACCTTGGTTTGTTAAAGCACATAACTACGTTGATGTGTGTGGTATGCCCATACCTACTAAGCGCGAAGTTATACCAATTCCAATAAATAGCTGATCTATTTTACTTGCTATAACAACCCATTTCTTTGTTGTAAATTTCACAAAGGGAACAACCATTTACATCAATTTACGCCTAGAACTGAATTGTTTTTTCTGCGTAAAATTTAGATCACATACTTAATGGAATTGGTATTAATTAAAGAATGTAAAAAAGGAGGCTAGGCTCCTTTTTTAATACTCATATTCCAGTTTAAAATAACCTACTGACGATTAATTTTAACTGCAAATGGCGTATCGTTATAATGCGTAGAGCGATACGGGTTTATATCAAGCCCACCGCGACGAGTATAACGCGCGTAAACCTCTAACTCTTTAATATTAAGTTGTGTTGTTAAATCGCTATAAATACGCTCAACACACTGCTCATGAAATTCGTTATGTGTTCTGAACGAAATTAAGTAACGCAATAACGACTCACGACATATTTGCTCGCCTGTGTATCGTATAATGACACTTGCCCAGTCAGGCTGGGAGGTAATTAAACAGTTCGATTTAAGTAAGTGGCTATAGAGCGTTTCTGTAACTACGTTATCACTTTTTGCTTTAAGTGAATTAGCATCAATGTCGTAATTATTAATCTCAATATCTAAATCATCAATACATTCACCTGGCAGCGCCGTACACGGTAAGCAATTGTAATCGTCAGGATTGTATAAAGTCACTTTGACAGGGCTGTTAACCGCGTTTGATAAGTCATCAATTAAATGCTGTTTTACTATATCAATGCTTTCAAATCGGGTTTGGTTAAAGCTATTCAAGTAAAGCTTAAACGACTTTGACTCAATAATATGGCTGCTTTGGCATTCAAAGGTAAATAAGGCCACGGCAACTTGCGGTTTACCTTTAGTATTTAGCCATGAAAGCTCGTAACCTGTCCAAATATCTTGGCCTTTAAATGGAAGCTCTGCTTCGTCAATATTTAAAGCATCACGATTTAGTTTGCGCGCAATAGGGAAAAGCAAGCTTGGCGTGTACACATCTACATACTCAGTAGATTGGCCTAATACGCTACCTTTAAGGTCTGGAGAATTGCTGTAATCTGTCATGTTTGCTCTTAAATAGTTACAATAGGGACATTATATCTAATTTAAATGAGTTTCACAGTATGTCTGTTGCATTGCTTATAGAACAACTTCATCAAACATTTAGCGAAAATACCCTTAAAAACACTACAAAGTACCCACTTATTGCGCACGACGAGCAATGGCCAAGCCCATGTGAAGTTGGTGAGGTTGACGAGCAAGGAAACATTCAATGGCAGGGGGCGCGTCAGCAACCTGCAGGTTCGCTTAATGATTTAGCCAGTGCACTAGAACTTGAGTTTCCAAAAGCGCTTAGCGAGCTATACGGACATATGTACGGTGGAAGTATTTTAGCAAGTATTGATGGGCATCAGGTTGAATTACTACAAGCATGGAACGAAGAAGACTTTAATTTGCTACAGCAAAATATAACGGGCCACGTTTTAATGAAACGCAAGCTTAAGCAGCCAGAAACTGTATTTATTGGTTTAACAGATCAAGATGATTTACTAGTAAGTGTATTGGTACACACTGGTGAAGTATGTTTAGAGCATGTAGGCAAAAAAACACACCATGTACTTGCACCTAACATTAATGCTTTTTTAAAGGCATTAGAGGTTTAGAGTCTATTCAACAATCAGCTTGGTGCAGTTAGCACCAAGCTGTTGTTATTCATTGATTTAGTGTGATCACTGAAAATCCCACGATATATTAGACACTAAGCCACATGGCTCACACCTAAAGTCGAATAACCCAAACCACGATTCAGGTAATTTCCAGTCGCCATTACAACTAGGGCATTTTCGTTCAAGTTCAGACGCTTTATCTACGCCGCCTACACGGTATAAATAATAGTAGGTTGGCTTTTTGGTTAAAAAACTAATTCGCTTTGTTATGTCTTTTCCGCGTCTGTATAAGTCACTTTGAATACTCGATATTTCTTCAAGCGCCGGAAACTCACAACGGGTTGCGCCATTAATTTGAATTTGATCGCAGGCTTGCCAATCTTCTTGCCATTTTATAAGCGTTTTATAGTCACCATTAGCAATTGCCGGAATACGAAATAGCGGCACAGGCAAAAAGTCATCACCACAATAAAGCGGGCTGCACGTATGCACATAGGTTGTATATAAAATATAACTTGATGGTTCTTTGCAGCAATCAGCGCCGTTGGAGTGAATATCTTGTCCGATCACTTTTACTTTTGGCGCAAGTAGCCCAGCACTATGTAACTTTTCGATACTGTGCTTAACAAACGGGCTGTTATTTAGCGGGTGCATTGCATCTTCAGTAGGGCACATAACGCGGGTAATAAAAAATCCATCTTTTAAAACGGTTGGAAATTCTTCCCCCATTATTTGACCATTAAAACGCAGTGCATTTACTAAGCGATTTATTGCTTGTTCGGCTTGTTCTAGGGTGGTGTCTTGGTAGCAATCAAAAGTTAAATCAACAACGAACATTTATAGTCTCAAATTATTTTTGTTCTAGCAGCGCAAGAAGTTTATCGAGTTTTTGCTCAATTCTATCTAATTGACTTGTTTTAAGCTCAGTATTATCTGACTGCTGTGGGTTTCTCATGAAGTTATTAATTGAATCAGGATTGTTTTTATATTGGCTTACTGCTGCAATAATCATAGGCATTGGAACCGGTTGCGCCAAACGGCTTTTAGTTAGTGCTACAGTAGGGGTTTTGCCTTCATCGAGAAGGGCTTTGATTGCATCAAATACAACTGAATTCATTAGATATATAACTCTTTAATAAAATAAATACGCAGCATATAAATGCTGCGCAGATGCTATGTTAGCAATAAATAAGGGAGGGTACATTAAATAAAATTACTTACTTTGACGAATGCGTACATCTAACTCGTCAATTACTTCACTCCAATCTCCGTCTTGTGCAAGGGATTCAGCTAAAAAGTGCTGTTGTGCCTCATCCCAAAAAGAAGCTTCTTGGAGTAATGTTGTGTCTTCTAATTCATGTGAGGCAATAAATGCATCTATTTGCTCATCACTATTTGGTAATCCAAGCTGTGCAAAAAGTGTGTTAATGTCGTGTTTTGTCGTATCCATGATATTGCTCCTTTAAATGAATGAAAATTCATACTAGTACCTAACTGTACCTCCTGCTAGTTAAACTCTCGCTGAATTTACGGTTAATAATTTTAGGTATATAGTTAGGTTTAAAGTTAAACAGCCTATAGCTAAAATAATAAAGGAAATACAATGAGTGTAACCACACCAGCTGATACGTTCAGCGTACAGTATTTAGCTGCAGAAGATATTAGTACTGCAGCGAGCCTAATTTATCAGGCTTATCATGACGATCCTGTATTACTAAACATGCTTAGCTACAATGACGAAAATAAATCAGTTTACGAAAAAAAATTACGATCATTAATTCGCGAAGAACTCAGTAGTTTTTGGCAAGAAAAACAGCCATTAATTGGTTTATACCGCAACGATAAATTAAAAGCAGTAGCGTGTGTATTTGAATCTAATAGCCAATTACAAGCGCAGCGTTATTGGCACTGGCGTTTAAAATTAATGCTGAGTGCGGGCTACTTACAAACAAATCAATTAATAGATAAAGAACAAACAATTAGAGACGCCCTTAAACAAAAAGGCAATTACTATTTTTTAGCTTTTATTGCCGTAGATCCGCATTTTCATGGACAAGGCTTTGGTCGTTACTTACTACGCGGGCTTGACGACTTAGTTAAATGCAACGCTGAGTCAACAGGGATGGCTGTATTTGTAACACGTAAGGAGCACATTGAATTTTTTAAAACTGAAAAGTTTGAAGCATTTAAACACCTTACTTTTAACCAAGTAGAGGGCGAGTTACTGTTTAAACCAATAATTGAGCCAACTATTTAAAATTATAATGTAAGCCAATGCGCCCAAACGGACATAAGACCGTGAGATATATCTCACATCATCGTAAGCATTGTCACTTAAAGGCTGCTAATAAGTAGCCTTTTTTGTTCTAAGTTATTGTTCTTCAGTGTTTATTTTTTTTTTTCATTTTTGTGACGTTTATTTATTTAATGTTAAGTCCTATTTCTCCCCCCTGATTGCTTTAAACTTCTCTTCGTCAAGACGACATAGCTCAATGATTGAGTTACTGCCAAGGATACGGAATAGGCAACATAGCAGACGCTAGCAGGAAGCATAAAGGACAAGCTAAAACGGATACAAGGAAGAATAAGGAAGTGCATGAAGCACTTAGTAGCTAGGAGTTACTTTAGGATAATCACGGATGACGCTACAGGAAGTAGCAGGAGCGTTAGTTTACGCAGGACAGCCAAGATGGCAAGTGGACATTGCAGGATGCAAAAAGTGGCAGGAGCTACTTTAAAGGATTACCAGGGATGATGCTACGGGACGTAGCCAAACGATAGATTTCGTGGGTTTGCCAAGATGGCTATGGATATTGCAGGATGCAAAAGTGGCAGGAGCTACTTTAAAGGATTACCAAGGATGATGCTGCGGATGTAGCCAAACGATAGATTTCGTGGGTTTGCCAAGGTGGCCATGGATATTGCAGGATGCAGTGTGAGGGTAAACAAGGTTGTTTACTCGTTCAGGGGATGATAATACGGATTTAAGATAATGGATATCTAGCAGGATGCAGTCCAATTGGGGCGTAACTTTAGTTACGCCTTAGTTTTTTGTGTTGAATTAAATTTATTAATTTAAGACATATACTCCTAAAGTATATTAAGTTTTATATTTTATGGGGTGGAACAACCACACTTTTCAAAAACTCATTTTCCATAATTAACACACCTTGATAAGCATTTTCACCGTCGCTTGAAAACTCAAATATAAATTCACTTTTAATGCCTGGCTTGCCGTTCTTTAAAAAACCAAAGCGGCGTTTTGTGCATGCAACACTCATTAACTGCACCTGCAGTTGCTCACTTTGACGTTTAGCATGAACGTTCGCCGCTTCAGCAACCTTTCGGTTAAGCCAAAATAAGTAAATTACACTACCAATAAGTATGAACGTCCATAAACTTGCCATTTAAGAGAATAACCTTCCAATTGCACGCGCGAGGGTTTCGCTACGATTTTCTTTACGTAATAAGCCTAATAAATGCGGGCGAATAGTCGGTATTGCAACTAAGTCAGCAAAAATACTTGGAAACAATTCTTCAATTTTTTGATGATGCGCGCAATTATCCATAAATACATGTAAGCGTTCAGGGTTTTCTAATTGTTTAAAACACCGCCCAGCGATTGTTAGTAACACGTCAGAGTCGTGCTTCACTGGTGAGCTTAGTACAGTATCAACTAATTGAGCGCATAACCCTTGAGCTTGACCTTTTGAAGCTGATCTTAGTGCTGCGGTTATAGTTAATGTATCGTTATTACTAATTGCGGTCTGTGTGTAATCAACAAGTAACTCACTCATTGATGTTGGTATTTCAACGTGTTCAAGCATGGCACTGAGTGGTTGTAGTACTTCAATAGGTAAATGCGCCCATGCTTTTTGCAGATTACTTAAGTTTGTATCGCTTTCTAAGCGTAGTGCAAAATCGGCAATACCCTGAAGTGCAACACTTTGCCAATTATCAAAACCAATTTTACCGCTAAAGTACAGTTGTGCATGCTCGTAATACTGCGATGCAGGCTGTTTTAATAGTACTTTTACTTGGGCGTTAAATGCCGCTAATTTATTTGCGTTTGGTGTAAAAACATAAGGGTTATTATCAAGCTTTCCATCGGCTTGTTCGCCTGTAATTTCAGTGCCTAGCGCTTGAATAACCATATCAGCAAAGTGATCGCGACTAGCACTTACCAGCATACTTTGCTCATCAAGTGGAAATTTTAAAAACCATACATACGGTTCTTTACTGGCTTTAGTATCCCAAAATTGAATAGCGAGCCATGCATGACCAGCAAGTGGATAAGGGTAAGGCACTTGAGCTTGTTCAATAGCTAAAAATTGTTTTTTATCAAGCTTAGTAATGTGCCTGCCAATATCAAAAGCACGCCACTGAGTACCCGCACCATCTAAAAGCTGACCTAATGTAGCTATTTGATCACTCATTGTTTTCTCAACTGTTTTTACTGCAAAATTACATTAATTATACGTCATAGCCGCTTGTGAGGGAACAGGGTATAATTGCATTACATATATAAAAGAGGGTGGTTATGTACCAGCAAACCCAAACTTATTTAGTGCAGCTAACGGCACTTTTACAAAAACACGCGCTTTGGCAAAGTGAGCCAATAGACGCTGAGGCACTGCTTTCAAATACTCCTTTTTGTCACGATACAATGGCATTTGAGCAGTGGTTACAGTTTGTATTTATTGACAAAATACAGCAATTAATAACACATAGGCAACCACTGCCGCGTAACTTTGCTATTGCCCCTATGGCGCAAATGACACTTGTGAATAAAGCCGGAAGCGATGAAATTATTGAATTACTAACAGCCCTTGATACCTTTTTAGGAGAACCAAATGAGTGAGCGTCCAGCGCCTATTGAATATGGCGAGCTGACTATTTTGTATCAAGATGAAAACTATGTGGCTATAAATAAGCCTTCAGGTTTATTAGTGCATCGCTCGTTTTTAGATAAACACGAAACCCAGTTTGCTATGCAAATGTTGCGCGACCAGCTAGGGCAACATGTATTTCCAGTACATAGGCTCGATAGACCTACGTCGGGCGTATTGCTGTTTGCATTGAACTCGGAAGCTGCTCGCGATATGAACCAGCTATTTATTGAAGGTACTATTGCTAAGCGCTATTTGGCCTTAGTGCGCGGCTTTGCGCCAGAGTCAGTATTTTTAGATAAACCGCTTAAAGAAGAACTTGATAAAATAGCCGATAAGTTTGCAGATCAAGATAAAGCACCGCAAGAAGCGCAAACCCAGTTTAATTGCTTGCACCAAGCTGCATTGCCTATTCCTATAGGTAAGTATCCAACAGTGCGTTACTCGTTAGTTGAGTGTTTTCCAAAAACCGGGCGAAAGCATCAAATTCGCAGACACTTAAAGCACTTATCACTGCCTATCATTGGTGATGTAAATCATGGTGATAACCAGCATAATCAATTTTTTAGAGAGCATTTTGAGCTAAGACGCTTAATGTTATTTGCAACAGAGCTTAGTTTTGTGCACCCTTATAGTAATGAATCAATAACAATTAAAGCGCCACTAGGTGAAGACATGCTTGAAATATGTAAGCAGCTAGGTTGGCCAGAGCAAGAAAAGGATTATTAATGGCACATATTAGTATTTTTGTAGGCAGCGTTAATGGCGGTGCAGAGCGTTTAAGCGATGAAGTTGCAGCCACAATAGAGCAAGCGGGTCATACTGCTACAGTAATTACAGAAGCATCGCTTGATGATATAAAAAATGCATCGCATATTTTAATTGTTACCTCCACAACAGGCCAAGGTGATGTACCGAGTAATTTGGCCGGATTGTACTTTGCAATGAATAGCACTTTCCCAATGCTTACCGATAAACCGTTTGGTGTAATTGCAATGGGTGACAGATGTTACGGCGATACATTTTGTGGCGCAGGGCGAAGCTTTGACGAGCTACTTCGTGATTTACAAGCAAAGCCTGTGGGCAACCGCCTAGAAATAGATGCATGTGAAGATTTTGAACCGTGGCCGGTAACCGAGCCTTGGTTAAAAGTATGGCTAGAAAAACTACCTGCTTAATCCTTTAATTTTAAAGTATTAAAAAAGGAGCGCATGCGCTCCTTTTTACTTTTAATATAGTTTTATAAATTAACTACTTCTGACATCTACTTTAAGTTTTAGCTTTTGGCCAGGTTGTAAGTATTTTTGACCGGCTAAATTATTCCACTTAATAATTTCGTTAACGCTTAGATTAAACTTAGACGCAATACGTGCAAGTGAGTCACCACGGCGTACTTTGTATGTAATAGTACGGTTGGTACTTGCCGTTGCTTGTGGTTTATTAGCTGACTTATACACAGTAAGTTTTTGATTTAGGCGCAGTACAGAGTTTTTCTTTAGCTTATTCCATTTAGCCAACTCATCCATAGTTACATCATATTCGCGGCTAATGTCCCATAACGTGTCGCCACTTTTAACTGTGTGCGAAAGCTTTGTGCGAGTTGCTTTATTAGCAGCTAAACGCATCTGCTTTGGTAAATGTTCGCTATTTATAGCGCCATCAGTAAGCGGGACTAATAATTCTTGGCCTACTTTAATCGTATTTGATTTGAGTTTATTAAGCGATCGGATTGCACTTGAGCTCGTTGTAAACTTTTTGGCAATTACTGATAAGCTGTCGCCTCGAGCCACAATATAACGTTGCCAGCGTAATCTGTTTTTAACATCAGTGTTTGCTAGTTTTTGGCTAAATTGCTCTGCTTTATCTACTGGCAGTAATAAAGAATGTGGGCCATTAGGATCAGTTGCCCAGCGGTTAAAACCAGGGTTTAATCTGTATAGCTCAGTAAGCGTCATATCGGCCATATCAGCAGCAAGTGCTAAATCTATTTGCGAGCCAACATCAACCACTTCAACCACTTGTGCATTAATTACTGGTTGCCATGTAACGTTAAAATCATCTGAGCGTTTTAATAAATCGGCAAGTGCTAATAACTTTGGTACGTAGGCTGTTGTTTCGCTAGGTAAATCAAGAGACCAAAAATCGGTAGGTAAATGCTTTTTACGATTCTTTTTAATAGCGCGCATCAAGCGCCCTTCACCTGAATTATAAGCAGCAATCGCATTTAGCCAATCGCCTTCAAGTGTTTTATGTAAATACGACAAGTAGTCAAGTGCTGCGCGAGTCGACTGCACTATGTCGCGACGACCGTCGTACCACCAGTTTTGTTTTAAATCGAATCGCTCACCGGTTGCAGGCATAAACTGCCAAATGCCCGATGCGCTGCGATTAGAATAACCAAATGGGTCAAATGCGCTTTCTACAATAGGCAGTAGTGCAATTTCGATTGGCATTTCGCGCTTTTCTACTTCTTCAACAATAAAGTGTAAGTAAGGTTCTGCACGTTTAGAAATACGATCTAAATAGGCTTGGTGGCGAGCGTAATAGTTACGTTCAGTAACAACAGGGCGGTTTTGCGGTATTTCGATAGAAAGTTGGTAGCGAATTCGCTCCCACACATCATCAAACACGGGCGCTTCTTGCTCATCAGAGTCAACTTGCTGATATTGTGCGTTTACCATCAATGCATTGTTAATGTCGTTAGGACTTGCGCCTTCGAGTTGTTGGTTTGCTTGCGTGGCAACTTGAGAGTCTGACTCTAATGTTGTCACAGTTTGACAACCACTTAGCGCTAACGCCAAGGCTACTAATAGGGGAGATTTATTCATAAATACCAATACATCGGGTAAAAAACTCGGCGAATACTACCTGTTATGAGTTAACATTGCCACTTAATGACTTTTTAAAACGCAGAAATAGAATCATCACTATATCTTAAGTTAATGATTCTAATGAAATAAATATTAAAGCATTAGTTTTTGCATTAAAAATTGTCTTTGAACTGTCTCAGACTCGCAAAGTTTCCCCAAGGTTCATTGTTTTTTGTAACCGAGATAAATTTCTCTGGCACTAACTCTATAATGGTTGGCAAATCGCTACGCATAAATGGATTTATTTTTAGCTCCTGTCCAATAGAGGTCGGTAGAGAAATTTGATTATTACTGCGTAATTCATCTACTTTTTTACTGTACTCAAGGAGTTCTGGATTGCGTGGTTCAACTGCTTCGGCAAAGGCAAGATTAGCTTGCGTGTATTCGTGCGTGCAATAAACAACACAGCTTGCAGGCAGCTCTCTTAGTTTATTAAAAGATTTCCACATTTGCTCTGGCGTGCCTTCAAATAAGCGCCCACATCCGCCGCTAAATAATGTATCGCCTGTAAAAGCAAGTTCATCATTTGTGTAACAAATATGATCAAGCGTATGCCCAGGAGTTGCTAAAATAGTAAAGTTAATATTAAGCACACTGATGCTTTGTCCATCAGTGAGTGCGTGAGTGACGCCTTTAAATGGACTATTTGCAGGGCCATAAACCGATATATCTGGATAGGCGTCAACTAATTCAGCTACGCCATCAGTGTGGTCGTAGTGATGATGCGTAATTAAAATGCCACCAAGCGTTAGTTTGTGCTCAGCTAAGTACGTTAATACGGGATGTGCTTGGCCTGGATCGACTACCCATGCTTGGTTACTGTTATCGGTAGTTAAACACCAAATGTAATTATCAGAAAAGGCTTTAATTGCTTTGACTTGCACCATGGTAAATTGCTCTATAAAGTGACACTTATCGCATAGTATAACGAGCTCAAAAAATGAAACCAGCCCTTAGTTTTCAAGAAGGACCCAAACCACTGTCGTGGCAGCAGTTTCCTCATGGGGATTATTTACGCACAGATATTGAACGTAAAATGGAGCAATGGCTTCCGCGTATGTTTGGCTATCATATGCTTAAGTTGGGTAATTTAAGTGGCGAATTAAACACAAGTATAAGTACGATTAAACACCAAGTGTGTGTTGCAGAGCCTGGGCCTTACACTGGGGTAGTTGCTGACATAGATGAATTGCCATTTTACGAGCACAGTATTGATGCTTGTATACTAAGCCACTGCTTAGAGTATCATTCAGACCCACATCACATTTTACGAGAAGCACATCGCACGCTTATTCCGGGCGGTTATATACTAGTGACTGGTTTTAATCCGTTTAGTTTGTGTGGGCTTGCACAAATGCTGCCTTTTAGTGGTCAGAAGTTACCATGGACGGGGCGCTTTTTTACCCCTGCGAGGGTTAAAGATTGGCTAAATTTATTGGGTTTTGAAATTGTAAGTGACGAACGTTTTATTTATTCATCACTGGCAAGAGGTAACAGGTTATCAAGATTTGAGTTTTGGCGGACTTTTGCAAAACAGTATTTAAAACCAATGGGCAGTGTTTATATGCTGGTGGCACGAAAGAGAGTTGCGCCACTTACGCCGATAAAACCTAAGTGGCATGCTAGGCCGCAGTTTGCACCAGTAAAAGGGGCAGGGCTTAGACAAACGTCAAAGCAACACTTTAAATCGTGCGAGCAAAAAAATAATACCAATTGCATTAAATAAGTGATCTATCATAGCGCTAAGAAAATAGCACATTAACAAGGCGAAAATTGTGACATATAGTTGTTCTATATGAATAATTTTTAACGCAGTTAGTGAGTTATTTAATGCGATAGAATGAACATGTTTTTAATAAAATTGGTATAACAACTAGCTTAGAATAAATTTAAGGCTGGTAGCCTACATCTTCTAGTAAATCTTTACTGCCAGCGGCATCGCGCGCTAAATCGTCAACTATTTCGTTGTATTTATTGCCGCTATGCCCTTTAACCCACTTCCAAGTTACATTGTGCTCGCTACAGGCTTTATCTAAGCGTTTCCATAAATCGACGTTTTTAACCGGCTTTTTAGCTGATGTTAACCAGCCACGTTTTTTCCAGTTAGTGATCCACGATTCAATGCCTTGCTTAACATATTGGCTATCGGTTGTTAGGTTTACATCGCATTCTCGAGTGAGTGATTCTAGGGCAACAATAGCCGCGAGCATTTCCATTCGGTTATTTGTTGTGAGTTTATAACCTTGGCTCATTTCTTTTTCGTGGCCGTTATAAATCATAAAAATACCATAACCGCCGGGGCCTGGATTACCTAAACATGAGCCGTCGGTGTAAATCTCTACGGTTTTTTGCACTGTTTTACCTTGATCTTATGTACAATAAAGTGATTATAGAAAGATACCAGAATCAGGCTAAATTCGATATGGCACGTAGACAAATAGTTTTAGATACAGAAACCACCGGCATCGACCCTAAACAAGGGCACCGTATTATAGAAATTGGTTGTGTGGAGTTAGTAAATCGCCGTTTAACAGGCAATAACTTTCACGTTTATATAAACCCACAACGCCCAAGCGAAGAAGAAGCAATCGACGTTCACGGTATCACTAACGAATTTTTACGTGATAAACCGTTATTTCATCAAATTGCCCAAGAGTTTTTCGACTATATTGAAGGGGCAGAGTTAGTTATTCATAACGCGCCGTTCGATATTGGCCATATGGATAATGAATTTGCACTACTTAATCAGGGCTATCCTAAAACAGAGACTTTTTGTCAAGTTCTCGACACGCTTAAAATGGCGCGTGACTTGCATCCAGGTCAAAAGAACAATCTTGATGCATTATGTCGTCGTTACGATGTAGATAACGCAAAGCGAACACTTCACGGCGCGCTACTGGATTCTGAAATTTTAGCCGATGTTTACCTTGCCATGACGGGTGGTCAAACAAAGCTGAATTTGAATCAAAACAAAGATGACGGCAGCGAGCAACAGAAAGGCGGTATAAAGCGTTTAAATAGTGATAGAGCCCCATTAGTTGTATTGCGAGCAAGCGACGCTGAGCAAAGCGCACACGAAGCACGATTAGATCTTGTAAACAAAGAAGGCGGCCAATGTATATGGCGCGCAGAATAAGGCGATTTAATGAAAACGATGTATTTTGTAACAGCGTTATGTGCCGCTAGTTTATTTACTGGCAATGCATATGGCGTAAAACAAGTAGAAGTGCTCAAGCGCGATGGGCATCAAAATGAGATCCCTTTACTTGATAATCGTTTTCGCATAGATAGCAAAATAGATGAAATAACACTGCTGTTTTTTAGAAAATCAGGTGCACCTGCTGTTATTTTAGTGCGGCCCGATGGCAGTAAGTACTTTGCTACTGACTCAGTTAAAAACCCTAACTTAGATTGGTTTGACGAACTCAGCTACGATTTAGTTACCATAAAAAAACCTATGGCGGGTCCTTGGCAAGTAATAGGCAGTATTTTACCCGACAGCAGAATAGTTGTATTAGGCGAAATATCTCTTGAGGCAGAGCCTCTTCCTTCAATGTTGTTTAGAGGGGAGACAATAAAAATCACTGGCAAAATACTAAACGACGGTGAGCCAATTAATACAAACCTATTTAGAGATGTTGTGAGCCTTAATGTTGACTTTGTAAGTACCAACAATGAAAACTTTGCTAACTTTGGCGCAGGCATTCAAGAAGTAGCGGAATTTAAAGACGATGGACGTGGATTTGATGAGCGTCCTAAAGATGGTGTGTTTACCGGCGAGTTTACTTTAGATTTTCCTGCGGGTGAATGGACACCAGAGCTTTACGTGGCAACACCTCTGCTGCAGCGCCGCATTGTGCAAAATACAATAGAAGTGCACGAGCCACCTTTTATAACCGAAGTCGCGTTAGCAGAACAAGACACAGACGAGCATCTGTTAACTATAAATATAGACCCAAGTATTGTTAAGCCAGAGACAGTCATCATCCAGGGAAAAATCTACTATCCCAATAACGAAGAGCAAATGTTTACCATAGATGCTGCAGCTAAAGACTCACGTCAGCTTAGTGTTAAAAATTATGATTGGGGTAGATATAGTGTTGAACTGTCTGTTTTTGGCACTAATATTAATGGCCGTGAATTTATGGCAACGCTACCAACGTATAAATTTGAGATAGAACGACCCATAGAAGCGGTGCCCGAAATTGATTCGGCAACAATTATTACGCCAGATAAAATGATTGAGAGCGAGCCTGTTGAAGAAAAAATGGCCACATCTACAATTATTAGTTTAATTGTAGGCTGCAATACGCTCATTTTATTACTCGGTTGGTTGTTAATTCGTATATTTGTTCAGAAAAAACCGATTAAATTTAAAGTGAAGCTGCCTTTTTTAAAGAAAAAGAAAACAAGTGAAGGTGATGTTGCCGAGGCAGAAAAAAATCAAGTTGGTAAAAACGGCTCAAAAAATGACAGATCAGGTGAAATTTTAAACCTTTCGATGGCAGATGACTAAAAAACCTATAAAAAAACAAAAAAGCCCTTGACGAAATAGGGGTTGGTTCGTATTATTCACGCCGCTGTCAGGGAGACCTAAACAGCAACGAAAATATGGAGTGGTAGTTCAGTTGGTTAGAATACCGGCCTGTCACGCCGGGGGTCGCGGGTTCGAGTCCCGTCCACTCCGCCATTTTCGTAAAACTTGTAAGTAAAAGCTGGAGTGGTAGTTCAGTTGGTTAGAATACCGGCCTGTCACGCCGGGGGTCGCGGGTTCGAGTCCCGTCCACTCCGCCAACACTTACACAACGTATGGTTGTAAAACATATTCTTATTATGGAGTGGTAGTTCAGTTGGTTAGAATACCGGCCTGTCACGCCGGGGGTCGCGGGTTCGAGTCCCGTCCACTCCGCCAATAAGAAAAAAATAACAGTTTAAATATGCGCTGGAGTGGTAGTTCAGTTGGTTAGAATACCGGCCTGTCACGCCGGGGGTCGCGGGTTCGAGTCCCGTCCACTCCGCCAACTATTTAAACAATGTTATATTACAAAATTTGTATGCTGGAGTGGTAGTTCAGTTGGTTAGAATACCGGCCTGTCACGCCGGGGGTCGCGGGTTCGAGTCCCGTCCACTCCGCCAACAAATTAAGTAATAACAAGTATAATGATATCTCTGCGGAGTGGTAGTTCAGTTGGTTAGAATACCGGCCTGTCACGCCGGGGGTCGCGGGTTCGAGTCCCGTCCACTCCGCCATTTGATATCATGATTAAAATTAGTAAGTGCATTACCCCATGCACATACCACTGCGGAGTGGTAGTTCAGTTGGTTAGAATACCGGCCTGTCACGCCGGGGGTCGCGGGTTCGAGTCCCGTCCACTCCGCCACTTGTTATTTCCTCAATAACAAGTTTATAAAATACTTGATTAAATAATTCAGTAAAACTTTTTTGGCTATCAGCTAAAAAATCGAATTTTTAATATTACCTTACTAATAATCATCTTCTTCTATCTCCATGAATAGTTAAAAACTTAGCACTGAATACCGCTCCAACCTTAAATTGCCCTATGGTGTCACACATGACGTAATTAGCTCTTATCGGTTATAACGCTAGTTAAAGTATTTACTCATGGTAGAGGCTATTTCAGTGATTTTAACGACCTTAATTTTTTGCATGGTTGGTATGCAGTGTGAGCTGGATCATCACTCCAATCATTATACCAATCCGCAATAATACTTAATCATTTTGCGGGGCTAAACGTGTCGCTAGCTGTGTTAAAAAATTCTCATTTAGAAAAACTAAATAGCGAATTTTTTGCCTAGCTATCAACACGTTTCTCCATCCTCAAAATAGATCACTTAATTAAGCGAATTGGTATTAGTTGTTTCTCATAACAGAATTCTTATAATGAATAATCGGTTTAGAGGGATATTTTATGATTGAAGTCATAGGCTTAAATAAGCAATTTTCTGACAATGTTGTTTTTAAGGATTACAGTAAAGTTTTTTCAGATCAAAAGGGGTGTATTGAAGCGTCTAACGGTCAAGGAAAAACGACATTACTTATGATGCTAGCAGGACTTGAAAAGCCACAAAGTGGTTCACTTTTATTCGCAGGTAATCGGTTGAGCACTCCAACAAAAACCGTAGCAATTGCCAGTGACCGTATTGCGTTACCAGATTTTTTAACTGCAAATCAAATTATTGATTTATCTGTTAACACATTAGGTTGCGATTGGCCTCATTCGCTGGTTAACGGGTTTAACTTTAATGCATTTTTAAATACGCGATTCGAAGCACTGTCGTCGGGAAATCAAAAAAAATGCCAGCTAATTTTAGCATTAATGCGTAAATCCCCTTATTTATTACTAGATGAGCCAAGTGCTGCGCTCGATCAAACCAGTATTCTTTACCTTTTGAGCCAACTCGATGCTTATTTGGCTGATAAACCCAATGGGAAAATTATCATTACTTGCCATGAGCCTGCTGTATTTATTGAGCATGGTTTTGAGTGTATCTCGCTATGAGTATCATAAGCGTAAAAAGTAAACTCAATCAGTATCTCGCGTTTATAAGTTATCGGTATTTAGCGTACACGTTTGAGCTTAAGCAATTGCTTCAGCAGCTAAAAAACTTTGGTTTGTTATTTTTAGTTGTGTTGGGATCATCCGCTCTTGGGTTTGTATTATTGCTTTTTTTAGGCCTTGGACAAATTATAGACAGTGCTGATGCGCCTTTATATGGCGCGCAAATGGCACTATTTTACTTGTTATTGCAAAGCGTGATGATAAGCGCAATGAAACTGGCGATTAAAAATAGTAACCAACGGATATTTCAACTTACGATCGCTCACCCTAGCTGGCTTCACCTAGCCGATATTAAATTGTTATTTATCAGCAATGGCTGGCTTATCGCTAGTTTGTTGATAGCGCTTGACCTTACCTTGGTACAGTGGTTAAAAGTACCGCATTTTATAGTGTTTATGTACCTTCAGTTAGGGTTAGGTGTTGTATGTTTATATAAGCCTAGTGCACTAGTTTATGGTTTTATATTAAGCAGCCTATTTTTATTTACTCCCATCGACATACCGCCGCTTATTTATCATATTGGTTTTTCAATCATCTTTAGCATTAGCTTGCTTATACCTAGAGTTAATATAAATGGGCGTGTTAGTGTTCGGTCATTATTTGGTTTTTGGTTTTGCTACTTTATAAACCATAGCTGGACACTGGTATGGCGTATGTCGTTACTTTTATGTGTGTTTATGGGCTCGTCTACGTTAGTCGCTGAGCGTGCCGATCTCGTTAATATTCTTGATGCTGTGGCGATGGCTTTTATTGTATTATTTTGCAGCTCATTACAATTTGATTGCGCTAAAGTTTATGCACAATATCGCTTGTTTTTTAATACATTCCAAAAAGCACGGACGTTTTATATTAGCCAGTTTATACCTAGTATGCTGTTATTTTTAGCGACCTTTGTAACTTACAGCATTACGTTTGAGAGATTAAACATTATTTTGTTGAGTTTAGGTTTACCGTGGTGTTTGTTGCAGGTTTATTTTGCACAAAAAAAACCAGCGCATTATGCGCTGGTTTGGATTGTTTTTACAGCTGGGCTGCTTGCTTTACTAAATTAGTTAAGCAGCATCAGCTTCTTTTTTAACGCTATTTCGTGCTGCTTTGCCTGCAAGTAAATCAGCAGGGTCAAAGTCATCAACGTTAATAACATCTAACCGAGATTGCTCAACGGCAGCTAGTTTATCAGCCTCTGCTTGGCTTAATATACCGGCTTCAAGCCCCATTTGCGCTACTTTATCAAGCTGAAAGAATGGCAGTTTAAGGCCTTTTTCTTTACATACTCTTTCAAATAATGGCTCAACATCAAGGACGTCTTTAAGCGTTTGCTCTTGACGACCTACAAGGTTAAGTGGCTCATTTGTTAGGTATACGTAGCTTGCTAAACGGTTACGCGTTTCGCTAGGTACTTGTAGTAGTTGTGCTAGTTTATGCTCAAGTTGGTCAGTTGGTTTACGAACAGGGCGACCAAACGGGAATAACAATACTTTTAACACGGCACGTAGTGGAGCCGAAGGCATGTTATTAATTAAATCAGCAAGTGCACGTTGGCAATGGTAAAGGTGATCTTGGCAACTCCATTTTACTAGAGCAAAATCTTCTTTTTTACGGCCTTCATCGTTGTAACGCTTAAGCGTTGCAGATACTAAGTATAGGTAACTAAGTAAATCACCTAAACGTGCTGAAATACGTTCTTTACGTTTTAGTGAGCCACCAAATACTGCCATGCTAATGTCTGACATAAGTGCAAGTGATGCACTAAAGCGTGACGCTATACGGTAAAATTCAGCGGTTTCGTCGTTGTACGGCACACTTGTAAAACGAGCGCCGGTAAGAGCAAGCCACTTAGTACGTACAAGGTTCGACATAGTAAAACCAATGTGACCCATTAGCGCTTTATCAAATACGTTAAGCGCCTCTTCGCGGTCTTCAATTTCGCACGCACCAAGCTCGGTAAGTACAAATGGGTGACAGCGAATAGCACCTTGACCATAAATAATCATATTACGGGTCAAGATGTTTGCACCTTCAACGGTAATGGCAATAGGTGCACCTTGATAGCCACGACCTAAATAGTTATTTGGCCCAAGCATGATGCCCTTACCGCCAAGTACATCCATTGCATGAATAGTTGCATCACGCATTTGCTCTGTCAGGTGGTATTTAATAATGGCAGAAACTACCGATGGCTTTTCGCCTAAATCAACCGCACCCGTAGACATACTAACCGCAGCATCAGAGCTGTAAGCGTAACCAGCAAGTTTTGCTAGTGACTCTTCAACACCTTCCATTTTACCAATAGGTAAACGGAACTGACGACGAATTCGGCTATAAGCACCTGTCGCAATAGCAATCATTTTAATGCCACCGGCAGAGTTTGACGGTAACGTAATTGCACGACCAACCGATAAACATTCAACCAACATGCGCCAGCCTTGACCAGCCATATCTGGACCACCAATAATGTAATCAAGTGGTACAAAGATGTCTTTACCGCGAGTAGGACCATTTTGAAATGGTACGTTAAGCGGGAAATGTCGACGACCAATTTCAACTCCAGGAGTATCCGTTGGAATAAGTGCACAGGTAATGCCTGGCTCTTTATTGTCGCCAATTAAGCCATCTGGATCTTGTAATTTAAACGCCAGACCAAGTACGGTAGCAACTGGGGCAAGTGTAATGTAACGCTTATTCCACGTTAAACTAACACCCACAACCTCTTCGCCATTCCATTGCCCTTTACACACCACACCGTAGTCTGGAATTGAGCTTGCATCAGAACCCGCTTCTGGCGACGTTAATGCAAAACATGGAATTTCTTGACCGCTCGCTAGGCGCGGTAAGTAATGATCTTTTTGCTCTTTTGTACCATAGTGTTGTAATAATTCACCTGGGCCTAAAGAGTTTGGTACACCAACAATTGACGAAAGTAATGTTGATTTACTTGTTAGTTTTTGAAGTACACAAGACTGTGCAAATGCAGAAAACTCTAAACCGCCGTATTCTTTTTTGATGATCATGGCAAAGAATTTATTATCTTTTAGATATTGCCATACATCTTGAGGAAGGTCGGTTAGTTCGTGCGTTGCTTCCCAATCGTCCAACATGCTACATACTACTTCAACAGGGCCATCAACAAAGGCTTGCTCTTCAATAGTAAGTTTAGGAACTGGGTATTGGTGAAGTTTTTTCCAATCTGGGTTACCGCAAAATAAGTCAGCTTCCCACCACGTCGTACCGGCATCAATAGCTGATTTTTCAGTATCAGACATGCTTGGCGTTACTTTTTTAAACGTAGCAAAAATAGGCTTGATGATATATTGCTGACGAAGGCCAGTAACAGAAAGAGGAACCGCGATGATCAAAAAGATCAACCAGCTAATTAAACCAAAAGCACCCGCAAAGGTACCAATTAATAAAGTTATAGCCGAAACACCAAGTGCTGTGTTCCAACTTGCTCTGTGGTAAACCGCAGTGCAAAGCAACGCGATTAGAACCAGTGTAAATATGAGTGTCATTTTTATTCCTTAATAGAGGTCAGACCACCTCGCTTAGAGTAGCGCTAGTAACAGTAATTTTCAAGTACATAACGATGTTAAATTGTAGTAGAAAGTAACTTAAATACGATATTTAATTACCCGACAGAGGAACGCTCAATAACTATCGTATAGTCAAAGCATTAGCCGTAAGTAGTGTTAACGTAAAAATAAATAAATCTAATAGCAAAATGACACTTTTTAAGTAAGTATAGCCGTTATAGCGGGCTGCAATTTAGTGTACGCTTAATACACAAATATTCGCTATTTATTTTAATGTATGGTTTTTAAGGGTTATTTTATTAATGTGTGAATTACTTGGCATGTCAGCCAATGTGCCTACCGATATTTGTTTTAGTTTTTCAGGCCTTTTAGAGCGTGGTGGTAATACAGGTCCTCATAAAGATGGTTGGGGTATTACATTTTACGAAGGTAAAGGCTGTAGAACCTTTAAAGATCCTGAGCCGAGTTATCAATCTGAAATTGCAAAGCTCGTTAAAGCATACCCCATTAAAAGTGTCTCGGTTATTAGCCACATTCGCCAAGGTAATCGAGGTCGGGTATGTCTTGAAAATACTCATCCGTTTACTCGTGAGTTGTGGGGGCGTGAAATAACCTATGCTCATAACGGGCAGCTTTCAAATTATCATGATTTAAAACCTGAATATTATCGACCTGTGGGTAATACCGATAGCGAGTTGGCATTTTGCTGGTTGCTTGACAAAATTCGTGAAAAGTACCCGCAGCGACCAAGTAATATGGCGTCGGTTTTTAGATATGCGGCTAAGCTTTCGCATACGCTACGTGAAAAAGGCGTGTTTAATATGTTATTGACCGATGGGGTGTTTGTTTTAGCGTATTGCACTAATAACTTACACTACATAACGCGCCGTGCGCCATTTGGTAAAGCAACGTTGATTGATGCCGACATGGTGGTTGATTTTCAACAAGAGACCACACCAAACGATGTAGTAACAGTTATAGCTACAAGGCCTTTGACGAATGATGAGCGCTGGCAAAAAATGGAGCCTGGGGAATTTGCATTGTTTAAAATGGGTGAGCTAATTTAGCCCACCTATTTTAAATACTAACTTAACTTAACTTAGGTTTAATTAAATTTAGTTAGCTTCTTGAGGTTGTGGTGCTGTAGCAGGCGCAACAGCTGTAGGCGCAGTAACAGTAAATGAATTCATTTGAACTTCAAACTGCTCCATACCTTTTTCGCCTTTCCACATACGTACCAGCATGTAATCCATTTCTGGCGCAAACCATGCAATTGCTTGGCGTTTATCGTTATCGTATAAACGCTTCACTTTAATGGCTTCTACATTACCGATAGGTAAGGAGATCATCTCTTTTTCAACAACTTCAAAGTTGTAGTCGCGGCGGTTACCTTTTTTATCTATAAGGGGGAATGAAAAGCTTGTTTCGCCTTTTTTCAATCCTTCGCGCACTTGCACTTGGTACGAAATAGCATCCTGAAATTCATCAGTCCATTCGCATTTAAGTGGGTATTCACTAGCGCTGCTAGTCACTACTTTGTTTGTTGTATCAAAATCAATTTTGTAATCTTTATCTGGGCCTGTCCCTGTACGAATCATGTTGTAATGATGCGGGGTAACCTTGCCATCTTTAAAGGTAAACTTTGATGTTTCTTCACGAGAGTCAGAGAAAATCATCCACTCAATATTACTGTGGTATGTTAATTCATAAGTATCGTCGCCCGTTTTTTTGAGCTCACGAACAGCCTCACCATGATTTTTACCTTTGCGTAAAATATCGTAATTAGCTTGATACTGGGTCAATTCGCCTGCAATTAGGCTAGTTGGAAGTAAAGCGCCCGCACATAACAATAGGGCACTTATTTTTTTATTGTGGGTAGTGCGCGCCGTGTGCAGGAAGTTGTTTTTTGTCAAGAACTGCATAATCTGCTTCCATAGTAAGTCTGTGTTCACTGAACCACTTGACCACCAAAGGATAAATTATATGCTCTTGCTCATGCACGCGTTTTGCTAATGTTTCTGCTGTATCATCCTTGAGTACAGGTATTTGCGCCTGAAGAATAACGGGACCGCCGTCTAATTCTTCAGTAACAAAGTGAACACTTACGCCATGAACATCGTCTTTTGCATCAATTGCTCTTTGGTGGGTATTCAGCCCCTGATACTTAGGCAACAAAGATGGATGAATGTTCAACATTTTTCCAACATATTTTTGCACTAAGCCAGGAGTAAGAATACGCATAAACCCAGCTAATACAACTAGATTTGGCATAAAAGAGTCGATAACGTTCATTAATTGCGCATCGTACGCTTCGCGCGAGTCAAAATCTTTATGACTGAGCACTTTTGTAGCAATACCTGCTTGTTTTGCACGCTCTAGGCCATAAGCGTCTGCTTTATTACTAATAACAGCCGCTATATGCCCGTTTATCTCGCCACGTTCGCAGGCATCTATGATGGCTTGTAAATTAGAGCCACTACCTGAGATTAAAACTACCAGACGAGTCGGTGCCATTACTTAGCACCACCTACAATTTCAACTTGCTCTTTGCCAGCTGCTGCATCTTGAATTTCACCAAGGTGCCATGCATTTTCGCCCAAGTCTTTTAGCATTGTTAAGCTTTGCTCAAGTTTGTCAGCAGGGACTACTAAAACCATGCCTACACCACAGTTAAATGTACGGTACATTTCGTGTGTAGTAATGTTGCCGTTTTCTTGTAACCAATTAAAAATTGGTGGCCACTGCCAGCTATCACCTTTAACTACAGCTTTTGCTGAAGCGGGTAATACGCGTGGAATGTTTTCCCAAAAACCGCCGCCAGTAATATGCGAAAGCGCATGTACGTCAACGTTTTTGAATAACTCAAGTAAAGGTTTTACGTAAATACGCGTAGGCTCAAGTAGAGTTTCGCCTAATGTTTTACCTTCAAAGTCAGCGCTGGTATCAGCTTTTGACACTTCAAGTACTTTACGAATTAAAGAGAAGCCATTTGAATGAGGACCGCTTGAAGCAAGTGCAATAAGCTGATCGCCTGCTGCTACTTTTGTGCCATCAATAATTTTTGATTTTTCTACAACGCCTGTACAAAAGCCTGCCATGTCGTAGTCTTCACCATCATACATACCTGGCATTTCAGCTGTTTCGCCACCAATTAGGGCACAACCTGAAATTTCACAACCTTTGCCAATACCTGTCACTACGTCAGCTGCTGTGTCTACATCTAGTTTACCAGTTGCATAGTAATCTAGAAAAAACAGGGGTTCAGCACCTTGAACAATTAAGTCGTTTACACACATTGCAACTAAATCAATACCAACCGTATCGTGTTTTTTTAAGTCGATTGCTAAACGTAGTTTAGTACCAACACCATCTGTGCCTGCAACTAATACTGGTTGCTTGTAGCCTTCAGGAATTTCGCAAAGTGCGCCAAAACCACCAATTCCGCCCATTACTTCAGGACGACGAGTTTTTTTAACTACGCCTTTAATACGCTCAACAAGTGCATTACCAGCGTCGATATCTACGCCCGCGTCTTTATAGCTTAGAGACTGTTTTTGTTCGCTCACAGGTTTTCCTCAAAATAGTTGTTTTGGGTTGCTTAGAAACGCGCGTATTTTACAACAATTGCAAGGTCGCGGCTAGCGTAAATGTAATTTTGAAATAATTAACAAGGACACTTGTCCGCTGTTTGTTGTTTAAATAAACAAAAAAACGCCCGTAGGCGTTTTTTTAGTATTAAAGGCGTTAAATTAACAGCTATGCTTTTGCGGTTAATATGGCTCGAAGTGGAGCGGGGTAGCCTTCAATTGTTTTACTTGTATCGTTTGGATCTAAAAAGTCGATTAACGATTCGTTTTCCATCCAGTCGGTTTTACGTTGCTCTTCAAGCGTGGTAATAGCGCAATCTTTTATTTGCACATCTTTAAAGCCAACGCGCTCCATCCACAGCTTTAATGCTGCAGTACTTGGAATAAACCAAACGTTGCGCATTTTAGCGTAGCGGTCGGTTGGGACTAATACCGTGTTTTCGTCGCCTTCAATTACTAGGGTTTCAAGTACGAGTTCGCCGCCTGGGCGAAGCTGCGCTTTTAACTGCGCTAAAAAGTCGATAGGTGAGCGACGATGATAAAGTACACCCATAGAAAAAACAGTATCAAACGCTTTAAGCTCGGGTAATGCTTCTACGCCTAGTGGCAGTAAATGTACGTTTTCATCTGGGTTGTAGTGTTTAATTGCCTGAAACTGACATAAAAATAAATCAGATGGATCAATACCCACGACAAACTCTGCGCCTTCACCGCGCATACGCCATAAATGATACCCTGAGCCACAACCAATATCTAAAACAGTGCGGCCTTTTAATGGCTCAATATGAGGAAGCAGGCGGTCCCACTTCCAATCACTGCGCCACTCTGTATCTATTTCAATACCGTGCACACTAAATGGGCCTTTGCGCCATGGCATCATGCGTTTTAATAAATGCATGGCTTGCTTTTGCTCGCCATCACTCATCTCGCCAGCGGCGCCAATTTCTACCTTTGTAGAAATATCAACATGGGAAGTTGCCACCTCAGGCAAGTTTTTAAGTACTTTTTGCCATTTAGGCAAATCACCATGGCTAGCCTCGTTTTGCCAATGTTTTAATTGAGCAGGGAGGGTTTCTAGCCAGTGACTAAGTGGGCTTTGTGCGATAGATGCGTAAAATTGGTTAAACCATTGAGACATGGATGACTCTCTTTATTTAATTGCTACCATTGAGCAAAAATTAAAACATTGATACCACACTTGAGTTTGGCTAAAACCAATATCTTGTAAGCGAGTAAAGTGAGCGCTTAGTGTATCTGGGCGCATAACGTTTTCGATGGCGGTACGTTTTTGGCTTATTTCAAGCTCAGAGTAGCCATTGTGACGTTTAAAGTCGTGGTGCAAATCAATTAATAGGTTATCGCATTGCTCGTTTTCGGCTTTAATTTTTTCGCTAAGTAGTAGCACGCCACCAGGTTTAAGATTAGCGTATATTTTTTCAAGCACGGCTTGGCGCTGCGCATGTGGAATAAATTGCAGTGTAAAGTTCATTGCCACAACCGATGCGTTTTGAATCTCAAGCTCGTTAATATCGCCCAAAGTAACAGTAACCGGCACATCCGATTTAAAACCTTGTAAGTGCACCTTACAACGTTCAACCATAGCTTGAGAATTATCTACCGCTATTATATGGCAGTTATCGGTGCGAATGTTACGGCGCATGCTAAGCGTGACTGCGCCCAAAGAGCAGCCTAAATCATAAAGATTTGAGTTACTTTGTGCGTATTCACCCGCAAGTTTACCCATTGTACTGACAATCGTTGCGTAGCCAGGCACAGAGCGCTGGATCATATCTGGAAAAACTTCGACTACATTTTGGTCAAAGCTAAAATCTTTTACTTGTTGCTCAGAGGCATAAATACTGTCTTTTATGGTCACGAAGGCAGTCTCTTTGTAAATAATGGCGCTATTTTAACATTTTATACTGGATAGTCAGTGATAAATTCAGTAGCTTGACTAGAATTATGAATAATAAGTACAAAAGAGAAGATTAAATGAGCAAAAGTAAGGTCATCAGCACAGACGATATATTAGCAACCCTTTGTCATTCAGTGACAGGTGTACTCACATCAGCCAGCGGTAATGGTATTAGCTACTCAGCCATGGTGCAAAAAATAACACGTACATGTATGCGACCAGATATTGGTTGCTTTGTTTTATTTGACGGCGGTTTTACAGGGCTCGTAATTACCAACTTTACTTCGCAAGCGGCGATGGAAATTTATGGCGATTACATGCGCAATATGGGAATGCCAGAAGATGAAATAGCGCATAGCCATTTATCAGACGACGTATCAAACGTACTAGGCGAGTTGATGAATCAAATTGTTGGCGACTTTACGTCTAAAGTGCGTGAGCAATTACATACGTCTATTACGCAAAACCAGCCAAAAATGATGGCAATAAACAAGCAAGTGCAAATATCGGTAGATACCACGATGGATCGCCCGCAAGCCCGCCGCGTAACATTCACCACAAGTAAGCAAAATATCTTTTACTTGGAATTAGCGATGGATAAAACAGAGTTCATTAAATTACACGACTTTGATATTGCAGAAGCACTCGACCCAGATGACATAATTGAAAACGAAGCACGTAAAAAAGCGGACAAAGAAAAAGCATCTACCGCAGTAGAACAAGATGATGGCGATGATGATTTTATGGCAGGCCTAGGGCTTTAAGTCTATTTACGTAGGTTGGGTTGAGAGAAACGAAACCCAACGACTGCTCAGCTATTAATCTTTAGTTATGAGTGTTCAGGTTAGTGATTAAAATAAAAGCGCGATTTATATCGCGCTTTTGCGTCATGTTAGCTTTATTTGAATAAGTAAACCTACTCTTTAAATTTATAGCCTACACTATAAACCGCTGCTATTGGGTTTAGTCCTGCTTGAATGTCGTTAATCTTTTTTCGTATATTTTTAATATGTGTATCTATGTTGCGATCGGATATGTCGGTTGTGTCGCTGTATACGTTATTAATAATATCTTCGCGGGTAAAAACACGCCCTACGTGGCTTATAAATAATAAAAATATTTTAAACTCGACGGCGGTAAAGCCAATACTTTTGTCGTTTAGGCGTGCTTCGTAATCGTCTTTGTGTAATTGGAAATTATTATGATTAATGATGTTGGTTTTAGGCTGGCTGGTCCTTCTTAGTACGGCTTGTATGCGTGCTACAACTTCTTTGGGGCTGAAGGGTTTGCATATGTAGTCATCGGCGCCGATCTCTAAACCCTGCAAGCGGTCTATTTCCTCACTTTTTGCGGTAAGCATAATAATAGGCAGACTTGAAAAGGCTCTTATTTGCTTACATAGCTCTATGCCATCAACATCTGGCAGCATTAAATCAAGAAGTATTAAATCTACTGCGTTTTGTTTTACAAAACTAACTACACCTTTGCCACTATTAAAGTGCTCAGTTTCGTAATTTTGTTGCTTAGCGTAGGCAATAAGTACCTCGGCAATGTTTTCTTCGTCTTCAACGATAAGTATTTTTTGTGATGCCATTATTTTAACCTAAAAGTGTCAGCGTTATTTTAACTTCTAGCCCACCGAGTGGTGAGTTGTGCAACGATATTTGACCGCCATGTGCCTCTACTATTTGTTTGCAAAGTGCAAGTCCTAAGCCCGAGCCGCCGTGCTCTCGGCTTCGAGATTTTTCAACGCGATAAAAACGCTCAAACAATTTTTGTAAGTCGTTTGGTAAAACACTTGGGGCTGAATCTTGTAAAATAAGCTCAATGTTATTGGGTCTTTTGTGGGCAAGTATTATTACTTGCCCACCTTTATGCGTGTATCTGCAGGTATTTTCTAACAGGTTTGAAAATAATTGTATAAGGCGTTCTTTATCACCATTTATTATACATTTGCTGGCTTTGGTTAAGCTTTTGCTATCTACATTTAATTCATGCTCTTTAAAGCGAGCGGTGTAGTTTTCAATTGATTGCTCAAAAATAGTGATTAAATCAATGCGCGCATTGTTATAGGTTAAATTAACGCTATCTGTTTGTGCTAGTTGGGCTAGGTCGTCAACAATGTGGCTTAAGTTATCTACTTGGTTTATGAGTAAATTAATGCGCTTTGTGTCGGCTGTAAATACGCCATCTTGAACGGCTAGTAAATGCGAGCGTAGTACGGTAAGTGGGGTTCTTAATTCGTGGGATGTGTCTGACACCCATTGGAATCGCATTTGTTGGTTTTGCTCAAGCGTGTGGGCTAAGGCATTAAAGTTGTTGGATAGGGTACCTAGCTCATCTTTACTAGAGGGAATTATTCTGCTGGCAAAATTTCCTTTTGTTAACTCATCGGTGCCAGTCACTATTTGCTTTATTGGTTTTATTAAATGGCGAGATAACACAATAGCCATAATAAATGCGAGCACAATAACGAGTAACGTGATCATAAAATAGTTATGAAATTGCGCTGCTAAAAAGGCTTCTGCTGGGCTACTTTGTACAAGTTTTGAAGGGACTAAACCTATCCAGCCTATAACGTTATTGTTTAATAAAATAGGTTCTATATGTGGGTTGTCGTTTAAATTAGCTCTACCAACAACAACCTTTTTATTTTGATCATATAAACTTATACGTTGCCCTGTTTTAAGAGAACCTGCAGGTAAGTGTACCCACAATAAAGAGGGCGTTGCATTGCTGCTATTTGGTTTGGGTGGGGTGCTTGTGTGTTTATTCGTTTTAGGCTCGCCTGGCTTTTTTTGCGGCTCTACAATAGATCGCCATAATTGCGTGTTTTGCGTAATGGGTTGCCAACTGCCTAATTCGCTATAAAGCTCAATAAGTTGCTGCTTAACCATTGCTACATGCTTTGTTTCTTCTTGTTCAACAAAGTCGTTAAACCCTGACGAAAAGGTCATGTATATAAACACAAACATAAGCCCAACAAGGGCGATATTAGTGATAAAAAAAGCTAAAAAGAATTTATGTATTAATTTCACTGATTGGCAAATAGTAAAGATCATGACGTTAACGTACCAAGCAGTATTGCATATTGATTATGTGCCTACAATTAGCGTATTTAGGGAGTTGCTTACTAAAATCCTTTTTAAGTAAGCTTTTAGGTATGTTGATTCTTGGGCTAGAACTTTATTTTTGCGGTATCGCCAGCACCCAGTAACTTATATTGTGGTTTTACAAAGCTTGCGTGTACTGCACCTAAACTTTTAGGGAACGATATGGCAAGTTCATCTACTGTTGTAAATGTGTGCTTCGCTTGAAAAACAATTTCTAGGTCGTGCGCTTCGTTGTTGCTGGTGGTTAAAGCGACGCGTTCAAACACGATAACTTGCTGATTTACACGTAAGCTCGTTTTTTGTTTAAGTGCATTTTTTGCAAACTCTTCTTGTTGCTCTGCACTTAAGTTTGTAGGCATAAGCTTATCAATATCGCCCATAAGCCATGCTTGCTCGCTTTGCAGCGCTGAAATTAAGTGCTCAGCATTAGTTAATACTTTAACCTCAACTTGCCCGTCTCTTAAAATTACTTGGGCTGTTGTGTTTTTTAATACATGGGCGCTCACTTGAGCGCTCATACTTGTTAAAATACACGCGAGCATTAGCCATTTTAATTTTTTTAAAAAATACATAATTACTACCTTTTATTGAAGCGGAGACCTTTTTGTTTATTGAGGTTGCTCAATAGTTACTTTACAAATAAGGGTGTTGTCGGTTTCTAAGTCTTCGCCCCATATGAATTTTGCATTTTCATCCCAGTTAATATCGTCGTAACCGTCTTTTGGTCCTACATCGGCAAAGTTGTGCTCTACTGCATTAGCCCAGTTTGCGTTATCAAAGTTACTTTGCAGCCAGTTAGTTGGAGCTTCTTTTGACATAAACGTACAAACGCCTTCGCCCGCTACAGGGTTTGTTTCGCTTTCGCATAATTTGTTGAGCGGCGCTTTGTGCAGTATTTCGCATTTAAAGCTTTTATCGCTTACGGCAACTACTTTATTTGTATCGGTGTCGGTAAGTTGCATAATAAAACCGCCATCACCCATTTGCTGATTTTTAGCGCCGATGTATTCAAGCCCAGTGTCGTTTTGCTTAAAGTCTTTAATTATTAAATTAAGCTCAATAGGGTAGTTTGCAGAAAACGTAATACTTTCGGCATTAAATGAACGCTCTGTAGTTATAGGCACAGAATCTTCAACAAGTAACTGCTCGCCTATGTAGGCTGTAAACCAGTTATCAGCCCATGCTTCTAGCTTTAAGTTATGCTTGCCTGTAATGGCAGGATTTGTATTTTGCTTAGTGACTGTTGGAGTAAGGTGATTTGGTTGCGGACCTCTACAAAATGTACCTGTTTGAACTTTGCCACCATTACTGATGGTTTTTTGTTTAAAGCTATAGCAGTCTTTTCCCTGTGATGCAGGGCTGTAGGTAGTAAAGTAGTTCTCGCCTTTGTATGAGTAGCTCATTGTACGGCTGCCGTTTTCAGAGATTGTGTGCGTTAGGTTTTCAACGCCTCCTTGTGGCGGGCGCAAGTCGGCTCTTATACCTTGAGTATCGCCACTAAGTGGTGACACTCTTGGTAATTTTGCGGTATCTACTTCACCAACTAAGCACTGAATAATATACGGCGGCGTAGCTGATGTTTGGTAGCGATAGCCAAATGTGTCGTCGGTTTGTCCGTTACATACATCAAGGTCACCTTTGGCAATTGCACTGCCGTCTGGGTTTTTACTGCCATACAGCGGGTAACCATCGTAAGCCCAACCAATAATGGCATCGCTTGTTTGGTTTTTCATTGTGTCAATCATACACGTTGGCGATACATGATAATGGTAGTCATCACCTCGTCCTGCGTGTCCGCCACATATATCTAACTGTCCGAGTGCTAAAGTGTCGTGTTTTTCATCGTAGCTATTTACGTCCAACTCACCTTGCGAAGAATAGTCGTATATTGGTACGCCGTTAACGGCAACACCTACGGCTGCATCAATTGTTGTTATTGTTTTTGCTTTTTTAGGATTTAGCTTTATAGGTGCTACGTAGTCTTTAGCTGGAACAGGTATTTGCTCGTTAGTACCTGTAATACCAGTCATTACTTCATGATCAGGATAAGTAGATGAGGCAATATAAGCATATTGTTCATCGCACGTAACAGATACGCTTTGATCAAACCCTGCATTACTTACTGATTGTGTAATAGCATCGCAACGAGGTGATTTTACGTTAGCGGTTAAATATGATTTATCAGGCTTTGGTTGCTCATTTGGTTTTGGTCTTGTATTAGGTTTGTGTTCGGCGCTACTGGCGCTTCGCGAGTATTTAACCGTCATACTTGCAGTATCGAGCGTAATATCTTTTACAGCAGCGAGTAATGCTGAGCGATCTACTTTTGTATCGCTATTAAAGGTAACCGGTGCAGATAACGCGTATACAGTATAAGTATAGCTTTTTTCACCTGGGCCTTTAGAGCAAGGCGGCGCGTATTGGTTTAAATCGTTTACGCTATTAGAGCCTACTTCACCGAGGGTTTCGCCCGCTTTAATTTGTGTTTTATCGGCGGAAATGTTGTACATGGTCCAATACCAATGCATTCCCTCTGGCGCTTTATGATCCATAATTAATGCATAATATTTGGTTGTGTCAGGCGCACCGCTCCAGTTAAGTGGGGGGCTAATGCTTTGCCCATCGCACGTATAAGTAATAGGCAAGTTACCGCCATCACTTACTTTTGAGCTGGTTAGAGTAAAATTATTGAGTTTTGATTGTTCAAGCGATTGGCTGTTTTGCTCGTTGCAGGCAATTAAGGTTACACAGCACAGTGCACTGAGTAAAAAGGCATGGGTATTTTTCATCATTTAAAACTCCAAAGATAAAGAGTACATAGTAAGAATTAGCTATTAAGAGTGTAGTTCTCAAATGTAGGGCAATTATGTAGTTTTAAATTTTTTTGTTTTATTAAGGACAGGCGTTAAGTTGTGAGCTGCTTACGTGGATAAAGACTGGGTATGGAAGGAAATACTAACTTAAGCATGGCTTTATTTTCACTCAGTTAAATAACGCTAAAATCCTTATTTTAAATAAGGATTTTCTCCCATTGCGACGACCACACAAAAAATTCTTAAATCTAACTCTAGCTGGTGATAACTCGGCTCCATATGGCAGCAAAGTTGATAAAAGCCTTTGTTGTGATCTTTTTCTTTAAAGTGGGCAAGCTCATGTACCACTAACGCTTTTAATAATGGCTCGGGAGCACGCAGTAAGTCGCTGTTTATCGCTAAATCGTGTTTGCGGGTTTTACCTTGCATTCGATACGTATGTGTACCAAGTGCATTAGTAACCATGTCGCCTTGCTTTTTAAATGCCGCACGGCCAAATGGTGGCGCATTTTTTAAATACTGTTTTTTAAGCTCGGTTGCATAGCTATAAAGTAGTTTATCGCTAGTAATGGTATGTGCTTGCGGGTACTTTTTAAGTAAGTAGTCACATACCTTGTTGTTATTTATAAGGCTTAATACTTGCTCAACAATGTTAGCTGGGTAGCCGGTAAAGTAACGTGCGTATTCACTCATTATTATTTCTCTGTCGTTTTACTTTTAAAAAAGTGCTTGCTGGTGGGCTTCTTTTTCGCCAGTAAATGGGTTTAATGCTTTGTGATCATAACCAAGGTCTTTGCAAAACTGCCTTGCTAATAATGGCGCTTCTCGGTTATCTGCTGTATGAAAAAACACATAGGGCGTTTTTCCTTCATCAAGCCATTGTTTTACTTTACTTAGCCACGGTTTATAAAAGGGTTTAAAGTCATTTTGTAAATCGGCTATTACAAAGCGCGCCATAGGCTCTGAGCCAGTAGCTATTGCATGTACCGGTAAGTGGGGCTTTTTTTGCTGTGCATCTATTAGCGCTTCGGTTGTTGGTTTTACCGCAAATAGGGCGCGGGTATCCATCGATATGCGATTTAGGTTGTTTGCCATTAATAACTTATTAAGCGCTATTTCGGCTTCACCCTTTTGAAAAAATGCAGTATGACGTACCTCTACGCCGTAATTAACCTCTTTTGGTAATAGGCTAATAAATTGGGCGAGTTTGGGTAAGTCACTAGGACCAAATGCTTTAGGTAATTGCAGCATGATTTGCCCGGTTTTTTCTAAAATAGGGGAGAACAAGTTAAGCCAATCAGTAAGCTCGGTTTGAACATTAGTAAGATGCAGCTCGTGGCTAAAGCGACGATTAAACTTAAACGTAAATTTAAAATCGTCGGGTACGCTGTTTGCCCAGCGCAATACGGTGCTTGGCGATGGGTCAGCGTAAAAGCTGGTATTGCCTTCAACTGAGTTAAAATGTTGGGCGTATTGGCTAAGCATATCGGCGTTTTTACATTGGCTTGAAAATAAATTGCCTTTCCATGCGTTGCTCGACCACTGAGGGCATCCAATATATAACATACAAACTAGCGCCTTATTATAAAGTGGCGATAGTGTAGCAAATAACAAAACGAGCTGCTGTAAATTCAGGGGCAAAAGCGGCACACGCCCTAGCATCTTAATGTTAGTTGAGTATAATGCAGGGCTTAATTTGATTATTTTTAGATTGCTAGCGGCTTTATTTGTATTGTGGTGACCTGTTTTTTAAATCACACGCCTTAAAACAAATAAATATAACCGTTTAAGCCTTTTATCTGACAGGAAAACTATGCGCTCTATATATTGCGGACAGCTAAATAAAACTCACGTAGATCAAGAAGTTGAACTATGTGGCTGGATCAACAAACGACGTGACCTTGGTGGACTTATCTTTGTCGATTTACGCGATAGAGAAGGTTTAGTACAAGTTGTATTCGACTCTGACATTGAAGAGTTAATGAGTTCAGCTAACACACTTCGCCAAGAATTTTGTGTTCAGCTAAAAGGTACTGTACGTGCACGCCCTGATAGCCAAGTAAATAAAGATATGGCAACAGGTGAAATTGAAGTTTTAGGTACTGAGCTTACAATTATTAACCGCTCTGAACCGCTTCCACTTGATTTTAACCAAGTAAACTCAGAAGAGCGTCGTTTAAAATACCGTTACTTAGACCTACGTCGTCTAGAAATGAGTGACCGTATTAAATTACGTGCTAAAGCAAGCAGCTTTGTTCGTCGCTTTTTAGATGAAAACGGCTTTTTAGACATCGAAACACCTGTACTTACTAAAGCAACGCCAGAAGGCGCACGCGATTACTTAGTGCCAAGCCGCGTTCATAAAGGTAGTTTTTACGCTTTACCACAGTCTCCACAGTTATTTAAGCAATTGTTGATGATGTCGGGTTTCGACCGTTACTACCAAATTGTTAAATGTTTCCGTGATGAAGATTTACGTGCCGATCGTCAACCAGAATTTACCCAAATAGATATAGAAACCTCGTTCATGAGCTCTGATCAAGTACGTGGTATGACTGAAAAAATGATCCGCGAGATGTGGCAAACATTGTTAAACGTTGATTTAGGCGATTTTCCAATCATGCCTTACAGCGAGGCAATGAGCCTTTACGGTTCTGATAAGCCTGATTTACGTAACCCAATGAAGTTAGTTGATGTTGCAGATTTAGTTAAAGACGTAGAGTTTAATGTTTTCTCAGGTCCAGCTAACGACGAAAAAGGTCGTGTTGCTGTATTAACTGTACCGGGTGGCGCTAAGCTTTCTCGTAAACAGCTTGACGATTACACTAAGTTTATTGGTATTTACGGCGCTAAAGGCATGGCGTGGATGAAAGTAAATGACCACACTGCAGGCGCTGAAGGTGTTCAATCACCAGTGGCTAAGTTTTTAAGCGAAGACGTAATCACAAAATTACTTGAGCGTACTAATGCACAGTCTGGCGATATTATTTTATTCGGTGCCGATAAGCGCAATACGGTAAATGAAGCAATGGGCGCACTGCGCGTTAAGATTGGTGTTGACTTAGAAATCACTAACCTTAATAGTTGGGCACCACTTTGGGTTGTAGACTTCCCAATGTTTGAAGAAGATGACGAAGGCACATTACATGCTGTACATCATCCATTCACTGCACCAAAAGATATCACTGCAAGTGAGCTTGAAGCAAATCCAGCTGCGGCTATTTCAGACGCCTACGATATGGTATTAAACGGCTACGAAGTAGGTGGTGGTTCGGTACGTATTCATAATGCAGATATGCAAGAAACCGCATTTAGAATTTTAGGTATTAACGAGCAAGAGCAACAAGACAAGTTTGGTTTTTTACTTGATGCACTTAAATACGGCACACCACCACATGCTGGTTTAGCATTTGGCCTTGACCGTTTAGCAATGCTTTTATGTGGTACCGATAACATTCGTGACGTTATTGCTTTCCCTAAAACAACACAAGCGTCGTGTTTATTAACCAACGCGCCAAGTAAACCTAACCTTGATTCGTTAGCTGAGCTTGCAATTAGTGTTGTAGAAAAAGAAGTATCAAGCGAAGAGTAATTATTACTTAGCTTTTGAGCTGAATTTAAAAACCCTTAAGTTATATGCTTAAGGGCTTTTTTATGGTTAAATTTATAGCAGAGTGTGTTTTAAACGAATAGACGAAAAAGGAATTATTATGTCGATCAATGCAACCTTATTTGGTGAGTTTTTAGTTTTTATTATTGTGCTGTGTATTCCTATTTTTGCTGTAATTAGCTACAAAATAGGTAAGCGTAAAAGTACTATGCCGGGTGTTTTAGCGTTTGTGGGTGGCTGTTTAGCGCTATTTCCACTACTTGCTTTGATTTTTATCGCTGTGCTTGCGCTTAAAAAAGATTTACCTAAAAGTAATGGCTACACGGGTTAAATTTAATAGGTGAATTGTGTTGTTAAGTAATAATAACCAGTATTTTGATGAACAATTTAATGCTTTACAGTACGCAGAGCAATTAACTGAAAACTCTGAGTTTGAAGAGTGTATATTTATCGATTGCGACTTTTCAGACGGGCAGTTTAAAAATTGCCGATTTATAGAATGTAGTTTTAAAAACTGTAATTTATCGTCACTTAAATGGAACTACAGTTCGCTTGAAAATGTAAGTTTTAGCCACTGTAAATTAAATAGTTTGCAATGGGCTGATGTAGATTGGCCAGCGCTTAGTATTAACGCACCGGTGAGTTTTAATTATTGCGAGCTCAGTAATAGTTCTTTTTTTGAATTGACTCTCAAAGCCCTCAAACTAACACACTGCTTTGCCAAAAATGTTGATTTTAGACACGCTGATTTAAGCGGTAGTATATTTACAGGAACAGATTTTCGCGATAGTGAGTTTTTTCAAACTAACTTAACAAAGTGTGATTTTGTAGGTGCAAAAGCGTTTAATATAGATTTGAATAATAATATGTTAGCGAATGCTAAGTTTGATCGCTTCGAAGCACTTAATCTGCTTACCAGCCTTGATATAGAGCTTTGTGATTAATTTAGTTTAATATGGTTACATACCTAGAAGCGACAGCTTAGCTGGGCTTCTAGATACTGCGTGACTGCGTAATTAACGGCTTGGGCCATTTTTATTACGTGCACTGGCAAGCTGTCTTGCGATTTCTAATAACGCTGGTGAAATATCTTCAGCGCCATCTTTAATTAGTTTTGTAACATCACCTGACGAAAACAAACCGTCACGCGGTGATTTAATACCTAACTCACGAACAAAATCCTTCGTTTTACCTGTGCTGCCTGTTTCAATAAACTTAAAAATAATACGTTCATTGTTGTTTTTAGCAGGTGCTTTTAGTGTTTCGATTTCGTCATGTATTGCAGTTAGTTTGTCTTCTAAAATTTCTATACGTTCTTGAATGCTATTGTATGATTTCATTTATTGGATCTTTTACTAAATATATTTAAACAATGGCGGCTATTATCGCATAGTTTGACAATAGAGAATGCAAAGCTATAAAGTAAAAGTTATTTTTAATTAAAAACAATGATTTATATAAATTTAAATATGCAAAAAACACTTAAAAAGCTTTTTATATTAAGCGCACTAGCTCTAAGCACATTAGTTATGAGCGCAACAAGCTATGCAAATGACAACGTTATAACTGATAAAAGCCGTAATCGCGATATTCCTATCAATATTACATTACCAGCTAATAATGCTAAGTGTACAGCGCAAGCAAAATGCCCTGTGGTGTTTATTAATGCGGGCTACGGTATTAGCCATAATGAATATACGTTTGTTAGTAATGCGTTTAATCATTGCGGATACTTAACAGTAGCCGTTGCACATGAATTAAAAAGTGACCCTTACCTTAATCGTGAGCAACCTTACTTAACCACTCGCATGGAAAACTGGCACCGTGGCGTAGTAACGCTTAAGTTTTTAGTTAATGAGCTATCGAGTAAATACCCAGCGTACGACTTTACAAAGCTCGCCTTATTTGGGCACTCAAACGGCGGGGATATTTCGGCGTTATACGGCTCTATTTACCCCAATGAAGTAAGCCAAATTATTACTCTCGATCATCGCCGCATGTTGATCCCACGCAATAAAAACATTCGCGTACTTACGCTTCGTGGTAGTGATTACCCAGCTGATGCGAATGTGCTGTTAAACGATTCAGAGCTGGATAAGTTTCCTGTTACACAAATAATGATAGAAAAATCACGCCATAACGATATGTACGATGGCGGACCAATATGGCTGGTGGATAGAATGAGTAAAGAAGTGGGGCATTTTTAGATAATTAGCCAAGATATAATCAAGCCAACTTTAAGCTGGCCTGATATATAAAGGTTTAAGCTGATGCAGAATTTTGAGTGGTATTAAACAAAGCATGTATATTATTGCAGGTTACCCTTGCGGTGTAGCAAACTGTTTTATTGGTCGTTCTTTTATTTCCATATCTTCAGTAGGAATAGCTAAAAGTGAATATCTGGTTCTTATGGTAATGATATCAGCAAATTTACCGTTAATGTACAAATTGACGAACGGTGTAATCGTACTTACTAAGTATTTTTTTTCAGGGTTTAAAGCAAACCTTTCTTCCATGCCTTTTAGCTCAATAAACTTTACTTCAAGCGGTTCGAACTCTATAGAGGATAATTGTTTGTGGGCACGCCGCCGTCCTTGTATAGGTTGTTCAGGGACTTTTGCACCTGGATTTTCCGCTCTTAATGAGAAGTATGCATCCACTTCATATATAAACATTGAGTTTAAGTCGATTCCCTGCTTATCGAAAGCGAGAGAGGTTAGCTTAACTTGATAAGGCGTAGTATTCGCCAATCTTATACTAGTGATACATTTAGTATCTAGATGACAAAATGTATAAGAGGATGCAGCAATAGGACCTTCGATAATTTCTTCAGAGTTGGCAAAAGTAGAGTAACTAATTAAAAGAAATATAATATTTACTAAAATTTTCATTGAGCTGCTCGCACTGCATTTTCAAAAGATATGATCGGTATAATAAAGTTGTTCTGCCACTATCATCCTAACTCACTTCATATCCACTAAACAGAGCTAGTGGATTATTACTACTGATTACCCCTGTGGCGTAGCAAACTGCTTTATTGGTCGTTCTTTTATTTCCATATCTTCTGTAGGAATTGTTAACAGTGAATAGTTTGTTCTAATTGTGATGATATCGGCAAACTTACCATTAATGTACAAGTTTACAAATGGAGTAAGTGTTCCCACCATATACCTTTTCCCTGGCTCTAATGCAAACCTCTCTTCTATGCCCTTTAGCTCTATAAACTTGACTTCTAGTGGCTCGAATTCTAATGATGATAATTGCTTGTAGGCACGTCTGCGTCCCTGTATGGGTTGCTCTGAAATACCTGTATCTAAATTATTCTCTTTTAAATCGTAGTATCTACTTTCTTCAAATACATACATCGAATTTAAATCGATTCCTTGTTCATTAAAAGCGAGAGAGCTTAGCTTAACTTGATACGGGGTTGTGTTAGCTAGTCTAATATTCGTTGTACACTTAGTATCTAGATGACAAAAAGTGAAAGAGGAGGTAGCGATAGGGCTTTCTTTAACTTCTTCAGACTTAACAAGAGATGAGTAACTTATTAAACAAACTATGGAAATAATAATTTTTTTCATTGGGCTGCTCGTACTGCATTTTCAAATGCGTATGAAGAGGATAGAATTTCTTTCCTATATTGGGCGTTTTGATTTATTCGTGCGTTTCGAGCGATTATATTAAGCTCTTTCATAGCTGTTCTAGCGTTATATGCTGTATCTTCAGAAGTCCATACCGCGTGACTAAACTCGTGAACGATAGTATCAACTTTTCTGTCAGTTCCTACTTCGAAAAAGCTCTTACCAAACCCTATAATCCCATATCTGTCATAATAAGTAGCATCGCCAAACCCTGCGCATTTATAAAGCTTATGAGGAGTTAAAAGCATGGAGCCGATAAGGTTTATTAGTTTACGAGCTTGGCGAATAAGAAATGTTCGTGTTGCTTCAAATTTAGCCGAATTAACAAAACCGTATTGTTTCATAATTGATTCGAATTTTTCTTTTTTCTTTTCATCTGCGTTAGCAGGATTGTGCAATATATTAATAAAAGTTGTTAATGCTTTTGGAGTAATTAGCATAGCTAATTCAATTTTTTTTAGCTCAGATAAAGTTAACTCGATACCTGTTTTGTTTGTTACTTCGTAAATTGAAAAGTTATTGCGCTCATAGTAAGTATTTTTATTCATACCTATCCTTGGTTATTAAATATTACTGTAAACTACTAAAAGTGTACCTATTATTCAACCCCTATATTTAATTTTAGAGTTTAAGTTTGCTTTATTAACAACTTAATATAACGCAGTAAAAACTGCGCTATATTTATCGGATGTAGTTACTCTACCAATTCACTTACAATAACAGGGTTGTTATGTAGTGTTTTATGCACAGGGCATTTGTCGGCTATTTCAAGTAAACGCTGGCGCTGCTCTTGTGTTAAATCACCGATTAAAGTGATTTTACGGGTAATGGCTTCTAGGTTACCGGTTTGCTCACAATCGTCGCAATCTTTGTTGTAATCGCGAGTGTGATCAAGTTCTACTTTAACATGCTCCAGTGGTAAGTTTTTACGTGTAGCGTACATACGTAGTGTCATGGCCGTACAGGCACCAAGCCCCGCTAATAAGTGATGATACGGATCGGGGCCTAAGTTTTTACCGCCTACTTTTATTGGCTCATCTGCAAGCCAAGTATGATCTTTTGTACTTACGTGCTGAGTAAATACATGGTCTTTTTCTTCAACAAGTACATTACCACCCGTTAAACTTGCCGTGTATTTAGTTTTGTCGTACTTAACATAACGGTTTGCCCACGTTGCAATTATTTGTGCAGCGTAGTCGGCATCGTTTTTATTTGTTAAAAGGTGATCGGCGTTATCTAGGCTAATAAAGCTTTTAGGGTGCTTAGCTGATGCATAAATTTTTTCAGCTTCACTAATATTTACAGTCGCATCAATAGGGGAGTGCATTACTAATAATGCGCGCTTAAGTTTACTTATGTGGCTTTTATCGTACTTGGCTATATCGTCAATAAATTGCTTTTTAATGGTAAATTCACGACCAGCTAAGTTAACTTTAGCTTCACCTTCTGCGTTAATTTCATCAAGGTGTGCTTCAAAGTTATGCGCTACGTGCTGCGCATCTGACGGTGCTCCAATGGTTGTAATAGCCGATACTTCAGGAATATGCTCAGCAGCAGCAAGAACGGCTGCCCCGCCTAAACTGTGGCCAATGAGTAGTTGCGGCGGAGCAAAATGCTCACGTAAATGATTTGCCGCAGATACTAAATCTTGAATGTTTGATGAAAAGTTACTGTTAGCAAAGTCGCCATCACTATTACCTAAACCGGTAAAGTCGAAACGCAGTACGGCGATACCTTGCTGTGTGAGTGCACGACTAATCCGTGTAGCTGCTGCAATGTCTTTACCGCATGTAAAGCAGTGTGCAAATAGCGCGTAAAACTTAACGTCACCAGAGGGAAGTTCAAGTTGGCCGGCAAGTTCTAAATCGCCGCTTTTAAAAGATACTTTTTGTCGCATGGGGAGCCTTATTTACACAAATAAAATATATTCTAATAATAGACCAGAGATAGTTACTAAACCTTGCAAATTCAACGTTTTTTTGTAAGTTGATCTTGATCAAGCAAAGTGACGGTGACTATGTTTTACGGACATATGTCCTTATGTTTTTGAGGTCATTTGTCTATCCTCACATAGCGCTATAATGAAGTCTTTGCTACTTTATATAAGTAATTTAGCACTATTAAAAGCAACTCACTTCACACAACCTATTCACTGGAACGTACAATGCAATTACCTACTGTTGATTATAAAGCTCCCGATGCGGCTGCACAATTTGTTGAATCGTTAAGAAATACTGGATTTGGCGTTTTAAAAAACCACCCAATCCCACAGTCTTTAGTTGAGTCTATTTACAAAAATTGGCAAGACTTTTTTAACTCAGAGCAAAAGCACGACTTTTTATTCTCTAAAGAAACTCAAGACGGTTACTTTCCGCCTTCAGTATCAGAAGTAGCGAAAGGCTTTACAATAAAAGACATTAAAGAGTACTTTCATGTGTACCCTAAAGGTCGCGTTCCTGCCCAGCTTGAGGCTGATGTACGTGAATACTACCGTTTAGCAAGTGAATTTGCTGGCACATTATTAAGCTGGGTTCAGGCTGAAGCACCAGCTGATGTGCGTGCTAAGTTTTCAATTGATTTAAAAGACATGATTGCCGATTCTGAGCAAACATTGTTACGTATCCTACATTATCCGCCTATGACGGGTGATGAAGAGCCTGGTGCTATTCGCGCAGCAGCCCATGGCGATATTAATTTATTGACTGTATTACCAGCTTCTAATGAGCCAGGTTTACAAGTTCAAAAAACAGATGGCGGTTGGTTAGACGTGCCATGTGATTTTGGCAGCTTAATTATTAATATCGGCGACATGCTACAAGAAGCGTCGGGCGGGTATTTCCCATCGACAATTCACCGTGTAATTAACCCAACGGGTAAAGCATCTACTAAATCGCGTATTTCATTACCGTTATTTTTACACCCGCATCCAGATGTTGTGCTTTCAGAGCGCTACACGGCAGATAGCTACTTGCAAGAACGTTTGCGTGAGTTAGGTGTTAAGTAACTCTAATACTTAGAGTAATTAAGTATAAACAAAAAACGGCCTATGGCCGTTTTTTGCATTTTTGAGCAACTTAATCACAGGTTTAACTTTAATAAACTATGCTCAATTGCCTGCAACGTAAATAATGGCATGCATTCTTAGCTACTACAGGTATAATGCGCGCAACTGGCTAATGTAGCCTTATTTAAAAGAGAGTTTATATGAGTTTTGAAGGTTTAGGTTTATCACAGTCTTTGGTTAATGCGGTTTTAGAAAAGGGCTATGAAACGCCAACGCCGATTCAGGCTCAAGCAATTCCTGCAATTATTGAACGCCGTGATGTTATGGCAGCAGCGCAAACAGGTACAGGTAAAACAGCAGGTTTTACATTACCACTTATTGAGCGCTTGTCGTCGGGCCCTAAAGCTAAAAGTAACCACGTACGTGCGCTTATTTTAACGCCTACACGTGAACTTGCTTTGCAAGTAAGTGAAAACGTTGAAGAGTACGCTAAGCATTCTGATGTGAGCTCATTTGTAGTTTACGGTGGCGTTAAAATTAACCCACAAATGCAGCGTCTTCGTAAAGGTGTTGATATTTTAGTAGCAACGCCGGGTCGTTTAATCGACTTACATAATCAAAATGCAGTTAAATTTGATAGCGTTGAAGTGCTTGTACTCGATGAAGCTGACCGTATGTTAGACATGGGCTTTATTCACGACATTAAACGCTTAATTGCTAAAATGCCTGCTAAACGTCAAAACTTGATGTTTTCGGCTACATTTTCAGATGAAATTCGTGCATTAGCAAAAGGGTTAATTAATGACCCAGTTGAAATTTCAGTTGCTGCAAAAAATACCACAGCGAAAAGTGTTACTCAGTGCGTTTACGCGGTAGATAAAACACGTAAAACAGCATTGCTAAGCCACTTGATTCGCACTAACGATTGGCAACAAGTATTAGTGTTTAGCCGTACAAAGCACGGTGCTAACCGCTTAGTTAAACAACTAGAGCGCGATGACATTGTAGGCGCGGCTATCCATGGTAATAAATCACAAGGCGCACGTGTTAAAGCACTTGATGGTTTTAAAAGTGGTGAAGTACGCGTATTAGTAGCAACAGACATTGTTGCACGTGGCTTAGACATTGTTGAATTACCGCATGTTGTTAACTACGACTTACCAAACGTATATGAAGATTATGTTCATCGTATTGGCCGTACAGGCCGTGCTGGTGCGTCGGGTCATGCGATTTCGTTTGTAACGGTTGATGATGCTGTTGATTTATACGGTATTGAACGCTTTATTGGTGAGCTTATTCCACGTGCTGAAGAAGACGGTTTTGAGCCTATTAACCCAGTAGCTGAACGCGCATTAGATGCTCGCCCACTGCCGGCTAAAAAGCCTAAGAAAAAGCAGCCTTTTAATAAGCCTAAATCTGATAGCAGCAAGCCTAACAGTAAAAAGCCGAACAATGGTGGAAATGGTACCGGCCCACGCCGTGGTGGTTCTAAAAAGCCAGCAGCTAAAACAGATGACATCGCGCAAAACCCATGGGCAAAGCGTGAATCTGTTGGCGGTAATGGCCAACGCCGTCGTCGCACAAATAATGATTAATGATCATATTGGCGTTTATATCAATCCGCAATAATACTTAATCATTTTGCGGGGCTAAACGTGTCGCTACCTGCGTTAAAAAATTCTCATTTAGAACAACTAAATAGCGATTTTTTTGCCTAGCTATCAACACGTTTTTCCACCCTCAAAATAGATCACTTAATTAAGCGAATTGGTATAATTAATTTAGTTAAATGCTGATACAAAAAACGCGCTACTTCTTTTGAATAAATAGAAGCAGCGCGTTTTTTATTGCCTGTAATGTGTTATTAGCTGATTAAATAGTTAATACCTAAACCTACAAATAAAGTAACACTTACGCTAAGTAGTGTGCCAAGCATAACGTACTCGGTAAGTTTTTTATCTTTGCTTGCACTTAAATCACCAAACCTAAATACTGACTTTGCCGCAAGTAAAAAGCCAAGCCCTGCAAATTGGTCAAGTAATATAAAGCTCAGCATGAGTACGCGTTCCAACATACCAATGCTTTGCCCTGCAAGTGGTAAGCTACCAGTACTTGAAAAGTTACTTGTTAAACGCTCTAACATCATTCTTATAAATACGGCGCTGGGACTTAAAATAATTAAATAACCGCATACCACCCACAGTATTTTGGGATCAGTGAGCATATTATTAATTGCAGCCATAAAGCTACTGTTATCAGTTAACCAAATACTGAGCGCAATAATAACGAGTATGTGCGCTATTTGATCTAGTAAAAAAGGTACCACGCCTTTATTAGAATACGATTTAGCTATATCAATAAAGTAATGGCTCAATATAATGCTCGCCGTGGCAATTAAAACACTGCTTAGTTGCTGCCACCCGAATATGTATTCCCACACGGTAATAATGAGTGCACTTGTTACACCATGCACTAGTACATGAAAATAAAGCTTACTGGCTTTAAAGTGACGGGTATTTCTGTCGTTTACCCAACTCATAGGTTGCCAGTAAAAATCAGCGAGTAAGTGGCCAATAATAAGCGCGACCAGTAAAAGTGAAAACGCCATTATTCACCTCCTTTAATTATATTTTTTATAACGTGTTGTGAGTGTTTAATAAAGCGTTCCATAAGTTGGTAGTGCGCTAAATTTAGTAGTTTGGTTACGTTTTCGCGACTTGTTTTAAGCTCTTTAGCCAGTGCCGCGTGGCTGTTGTCTGGTGATGTTAAATAGACATACAGGGCATTTGCTTGTTTTTGTGTGATTTTAGTGAGCAATACGTCGGCAAAGGCTAAATTAAGATTTAAGCTTTCATCGAGCTGCTGCTCGTTAATATTAAAAACAAAGCGTTGATTGCCTATTTTATCAAGGCCTTGTCCCGAAAGAGTGAAAGCTGAACCCGTTGCTGTTTTTATATCGCTGCGTGGGTTATCTATTTGCCCAAGCGCCAAGCTTTGTCGTAGTTCATAACCTGACGATTTAAGGTGTAAATATACAAGTATGGCATTTTTAAAAAGGAGCTCAGGATTGTTAACTTGTAACTGAAAGGCATCGCCTCGGTATATATTCCAAAGGGTTTGCTCACCCGAAATATTTCGCAAACTTTGCTCTAGTTGGTAAAGCATGGCATCGTATTGCTGCTTAGGGATTGTTTGCGATTTAATAATATCGCCGCTGATCACACCAATCATAAAAATCTCAAAATGGTTACTTTTTAACATGTAACCAATATTGGTTACATAAGGGTATGTAACTAATTTAGGTTACTTAAATATAAATTGCAAGGTACACTTATTTTATAACGTTACTTTTATTGCTATTAATCCTCACTAGGACACTAAATGACTTTACAAAACGAGCAGCAAAGCACGAAACCACGGGTCGGTATTTTTGTTGATGTGCAAAATATTTATTACACGTGCCGCGAAAGCTACGGAAAAAATTTTGACTACAATGCGTTTTGGCGAATGATGGAGGCGCAATACAATATTGAGTGTGCTTTTGCGTATGCTATTTATCGAGGAGATGAAAAGCAAAATCAGTTTCAAAATATTTTGCGTGCGATTGGTTTTGACGTAAAGCTAAAGCCATTTATTCAACGCCGTGATGGAAGTGCTAAAGGCGATTGGGATGTAGGCATAACAATAGACATGTTAGAGCAGGGTAAAAATCTTGATAAAGTTATTTTGCTCTCTGGCGATGGTGACTTTGCTTTGTTACTTGGGCATTTAAAAAGTCAATATAATGTACCGTGCGATGTATACGGTGCTGACAGGTTAACTGCTGAGGTATTAAAACAAAGCGCAGAGCAATTTCATTTAATTGATAATACTTTGCTACTTTAACAGTAAAAAATAGTTAAAAAAGTGCAAGCTAAGTGCCTGCAACATGAGAGATTTTAATACAAAGTCGTAATAGATGAATTAAGCCTTATATAGGCTTTTTTTATTACTGTAATCAATTGGGTTTGCTAAATGATTATGGTAATTTTAAAGCATAACGAGTTACCAAGGACTTACATGCTTCATTACAGCAACATGCCACTAGATAGAGGCTCAAATTTTCGTAAAGACCCATCGTGGCTTAAAGCGCAAATGTCGGCGCAAAGTAAATGGGTTTTAGTTAAAAATAATCAAACTCTATTTATTAAAGATACCCCTAAAGTAAGCTATTTAACGTATCAACAAGTGGCACATTTAGATTTAACGAGTGCTATTTTTGTTGGTTTAAACAATGCTAAACATGGTGTGTTTGCATTGGATGTCTCTGATCTGGATGAAAGCGTACTTTCGCCTTTAATAGAGGGCGCTCAGTTTTTTGATATTCGCCAATATGGGCCTCAAGTAACCATTAAATATGCCTCAATAGCCGCCCTTGCGAGAGGGTTATGTTATTGGCATGCCACGCATCGTTTTTGTGGGCGCTGCGGTAGTAAAAACCGTTCAGTGGAAGCCGGGCACTCTAGAGTGTGTGAAAACGAAAACTGTAAGCATCCTACATTCCCGCGTACCGATCCTGCGGTAATTATGGTTGTAACTAAAGTCTTTGCTGACGGAGTAGAACGCTGTTTATTAGGTCGCCAAGCTGCGTGGCCCACTGGTATGTATTCATCGCTTGCTGGATTTGTAGACCCAGGGGAGACACTAGAACAAGCTGTTGCGCGTGAAGTTAAAGAAGAGGCAGGCATAGAAGTTGATAACGTACGTTATGTAGCATCTCAGCCATGGCCGTTCCCATCGTCAATTATGCTTGGTTTTTTTGCAGAGGCGACATCTGAGGAAATTAACGTAGATAAAGAAGAGCTAGACGATGCAAAATGGTTTAGTCGTGAAGACTTAGAGCAATTTGGTAATTGGCACGAAGAAGGTGAGCATTTAAAGCTGCCTAGAACCGATTCTATCTCTCGTTATTTAATTGAGCATTGGCGCACAAACCCTTAAGGATTAACAATGTCGAGTAAAAGTAATAAAAACACTCAGCTGGTATCATCAGGGCGAAAAAAAGCCTATACACATGGCGTAGTAAACCCTGTTGTACAGCGTGCATCTACCATTGTATTTGATACTGTAGCCGATTTAAAAGAAGCAGCTAAAACCCGTGGCGATAAAACGTTATTTTATGGGCGCCGAGGAACAACAACACACTTTGCGCTGCAAGAAGCGATTACAGAACTTGAAGGCGGCGAAGGGTGTGCATTGTACCCTTGTGGCGCTGCGGCGATCAGCCAAGTATTTTTATCGTTTTTAAAAACCGGTGATCATATTTTAATGGTTGATAACGTGTACGAACCAACTCGTGATTTTTGCGATAAAATTTTAGTGGGGCTGGGCATTACAACAACCTATTACCCGCCAACCATTGGCGCAGGTATTAAAGATTACATTCAGCCAAATACTAAAGTGTTGTTTTTAGAATCTCCTGGTTCTATTACGATGGAAGTGCAAGATGTGCCCGCTATGGTAAAAGTAGCCAATGAGCACAACGTAATGACCATGCTTGATAATACCTACGGTAACGGCTTGCATTATCGCCCGTTAGAGCACGGTGTTGATATTAGTATTCAAGCTGCAACAAAGTATATTGTTGGCCATTCAGACGTGATGTTGGGGGTGGCTGTTGCTAATAAAAAGTATTGGCCAACCTTGCGAGAAAACTCATACTTACTAGGGCAATGTACCAGTGCCGATGATGCGTATTTAGCGCTTAGAGGCCTGCGTACAATGGGTGTGCGTTTAAATCAACATGAAAAAGCAGCAATAGAAGTAGCTAAATGGCTTGAGCAACATGAGCTTGTTGATCATATTCGACACCCTGCATTTGAAAGCTGCCCAGGGCATGAGTTCTTTAAACGTGACTTTGATGGCAGTAATGGGTTGTTTTCATTTGTAATGAAAACCGGCAATCAAAAAGCGATTGATGCATTTTTAGATAGCCTTGAGCATATCAAAATGGGCTTTTCGTGGGGCGGTTTTGAAAGTTTGGTAACGGCTAATTTAACCATGAAAGGGTTGCGCTCAAATACAGGTTGGGATTTAGGGCCGGTTATTCGTTTGCACATAGGCCTTGAAGATGTTGAAGATTTAATTAGCGATTTAAGCCAAGCACTTGAGGTTTATAAGCAGTATTTATAATTTATATCGCAATTTATACTGTTACATTTAAATGTATTGTTACAAAGCTCACCACAGGTGAGCTTTTTTTTGCTGGTAATTCAAGGTGTTTACACTTAGTGTGGATAAATACACAGAAAATAAAAAGTCATTAAGGATAGTCAATGGCAACACCATTACCGATAAACGTAGGGCGATTAACGCAAATAGCGGGATTTGAGCTTGTACGTATGTTTTTAACTAAACGTGGACTTATTGCATTAGCTGCCTTTGCATTGGTGTGGCTAATAATACTGCGCTACCCAATAGGGCAGGCAGTAGGCATTGTAAGTGCCCCCGATTTTGAGCAAATAGCCCGTGATATATCAGGTTCTATTGGTTTAAGTAAATTATTGGATTGGCCTGAGGCCGAATTTGCTATGTACTGGTTAATAGCCCTTTATAGCTTTCCCGTTTTTGGTTTATTTATTTGTAGCGACCAAACGGTAGGCGACAGAGAGCGCGGCACACTAAGGTTTTTATCACTGCGCTCCACTCGCTTTGAAATACTGTTTGGCCGTTTTTTAGGGCAGCTAGGAGTATTAGCCTGCTTAGTGGGTATAACGCTTGTGGCTACACTCGCTGTATTGGGTTTTAGAGAGCCAGGTTTACTGGCTGGTGGTTTTGCCCGTGCGCTTTCTATATTTTTAATATTAGTGATTACTCTGAGCCCATTTGTAGCACTAATGACGTTAATTAATACCTTTGCTCGCTCATCGCGTTTATCTATTGTATTGGCAATTTTATATTTTGCAGCAGGCGGTATTGTAGTTGGTATATTGCAATGGCAAATACCTGCATTAGGCTTGCTTGATTATTTATTTCCGGGTGTGCAAATAGAGCTATTAGCGGGGCAAAATTTACCATTATTGAGCGCTGTGGCTATTCCCCTTGTGCAAACTGCGGTATTACTAAGCGTTGCTCAACGTATTTTTGCAAGGAGCTCACTATGAGACCATTAATTACAGCTAGCGCTTTGAGTAAATCGTATGGTGCAAAACTTGCGCTTAATAATGTGGACTTTGAAATTAACAAAGGCGCGCCAGTGGCGCTTGTTGGGCCAAATGGTGCGGGTAAAACTACCTTATTTAGTTTGTTGTGCGGCTATATAGCGCCAAGTAAAGGCAGCCTTGAAATATTAGGGCATAAACCAGGTAGTGCTGCTTTATTTAATAAAGTAAGTGCATTACCGCAAGATGCACAACTTGACCCTCGTTTTAATATAGACAAGCAACTCGCCTTTTATGCAAAACTACAAGGTATGGGGGCAAAGCAAAGCCAAACTGAGGCGCTACGTGTACTTGATTTAGTTGGCTTAAAAGAAATTGCAAAGCAGCGTGCAGGGGACTTATCGCACGGTATGCGCAAGCGCGTTACGATAGCGCAAGCACTAATTGGCGCGCCACAAATTGTAATGCTTGATGAAGCAACCGCAGGGCTTGATCCGATTCATGCCAGAGAAGTACGTGAGCTAGTATCTGAATTAAGTGAGCAGGCTACATTTATTTTAAGCTCTCACGATTTAACTGAGCTTGAGCGACTATGCTCACAGGTACTTCATTTAGATAAAGGCGTACTAAGCGAGCACCAAACAAAAACTAATAATACCGATAAACACTTTTATACATTAATGCTAAGCGAGGCTTATCAAAATGTTGAGCAACAGCTTCAAGCAATTGCAGGGGTGAGCCGGGTGTATATGAGCCAACATAAAGAATATGTAGTTGAGTATCAGCCAACAGGTGAGCCGCTTGATATTGCACTGCTGAGTTTTTGTCATCAGCACAATTGGAAGTACAGGCAGTTAGTTAATGGTCACACATTAGAGAATCAAATATTTAAACAGGAGAAAGTATAATGGGTTTACTTAGCGGACTTATGGGTAATGCAAGCGAAGTTGACGATTCTGATTTAGAAAAAATCCTCGCCAATACATTAATTGACGGCGAGCAAGTAGAAAAAGCATATAAAGTAGTACGTGATATGTTTATTTTTACTAATAAGCGCTTAATCTTAATTGATAAGCAAGGTATGACCGGTTCTAAAATGGAAATGGTGAGTATTGCTTACTCTAAAATTACCAAGTTTAGTAAAGAAAGTGCAGGCCATTTTGACTTAGATGCCGAGCTAAAAATATGGGTTGGCTCAGATCCAACACCAATTAGTAAAGAGTTTAAGTCTGGCGATAATATTAACGATGTTTACCGAATTATTAGCCAACACGCGCTTTAATACAGTACATGTTTTAAGTAGTTGTTGACTAGATGTTGCAACTACTTTAATTTTACAGTTTACAACACTTCCTTACAATTAACTTAATAAATACAACTGGTTAGTTAAGTTTTCATTCAGTTTCCTAACGTTAGCATGTGCCTCGACTTTAGCAATACAGCTAGAGCATAAAAAGCAATGTACATAGGGAAGTCTTACAATGAAAAAATTAGCAGTTATTATTTCGAGCATTTTATTATCTAGCACTGCGGCTGCTGCAGACAGCTATAATTCAATTAGTAACCTAAGCTACAAAAATAGCGATAACAACGACACCGTTGCTGTAGATTCTATTTACTACTTATCTCCTAAAAAAACTTTAGGTCCGTACGATCAGTTTGAATACATCAATAAACAAACTAACGTATATGGTGGCTATGCTGATGACGACTTTGGCGATTTAACATCAGTTGGTGGTGAATACTTCATTAATGAATTTGTTGTTGGCGCATCTTACGAAAACCTAGACCTAGATTCAGGTTCTAACAGTGAGCTTTATAAACTGACGGGTGGTTACTTTTTCAACCCTGATTTACTTGCAAAAGTAACACTAGTTGAAAACAAAGACGGCGACGATTACGCATTATTTGATTTAGCTTATAACTACATGCTAAATAGCACAGATTACGTAGGTGTTACACTTACATCAGACGACGATTTTGATTACCGTGCAGTTGCTGCTAAATACTTTATTGATTTACAGCAAGGTAACTACCTAACTTTTGAAGGTAAATACGAAAGCATTGATGACGCAGAAAACCAATGGGTAGCAGAAACTAACTATTACTTCTCAAAAGCAACATCTGTATTTGCTAACTACAACAAGCAAGACACTTACAGCTTTGGTGCTCAACACTTCATCAATAAAAATATTGGTGTAAAGGTGGGTTACGAAAACAACGCTGATGATTCTGATAACGATGCGTACTTTGCTAACATGCGTTTTCAGTTTTAATTAAGTCCCGTACTTAGTTAATACAAAAGTAATATCAAAAGCCCGCTAAATTTAGCGGGCTTTGTCGTTTTTAAACGTTTGAGTTTTTAACTGTAAATTATTACCAGTCGCAATTACGCCCTTTATTTTGCTCATCTAAATACTTCTTTTAAATTATAAATAGAGTCGCCATGAATAGCTAAATTGTTATTAAAGTCATTAAATGCAGTCGATGATAATAGCTATAAAATAGTAAGTATTGGAGTTGTTTTTGCTAGTAAACAATGGTTATTGGGAAAAAACAGATAAAAATATGCACTGATACAAACCTATTTTTCATTATAAATACAGAAATAGTGAATTAAATATAGTCATTATTTTGAGAAATTAGAAAAATTTAGTGAGGGGAGGTTATATTAATGAGGTTTATCGAATAATTAAGTTGTGCTCAATTTGGCGGCAACTTGTACCTTATTTGTTACTTTTAAAGTTTAAATGATGACAGACTATTGTTACGCAGATTTTGTTGATACTTATTATTTACATTCGCTCGTAATTACTTACATTTTAAGTGGTTTTAATCTAACCTCTTATTCAGTTTTTGTTCATTTTTTTGGCGTTAGGATGCGCCCCGACTTTGGCTAGACAGCTGAGGCATAAAAGTAATATTTATAGGGAATTTAAAATGAAAAAATTAGCCGTTATCATTTCGAGCATTTTATTATCAAGCGCTGCAACCACTGCAATAGCCGCAGATACTTACCAATCAATCAGCCATGTAGGATACGTGGATGTAGATGGTGATGACACACTAAGTGTTGACTCAACTTATTATTTTTCTCCAAAAGCGACGTTAGGTCCTTACGATCAATTTGAGTACATCAATAAGCAAACAAATGTTTATGGTGCATACAGTGATAATGATTTTGCAGATGTTACTAGCATTGGCGGTGAGTATTTTGTAGAAGATTTTGTATTAGGTGCACAGTACAATAATTTCGATAGTGATTTTGGCTCAAGCACGGATGTAATTGAACTTTCAGCTGGTTACTTCTTTAACCCAAACCTTGTATTAAAAGCTACGTTTGTTGATGTAGAAGATGCTGACAATCAGTTTGTGTTTGATTTGGCATATAACCACCAGTTAAACAGCACTGATTATATTGGCTTTACAGTAACAGCAGATGATGAGTTTGATTACCGTGCAGTAGCAGCTAAGTACTTTGTTGATTTACAGCAAGGTAACTACTTGACTGTTGAAGGTAAATTTGAAGATGTTGATGGCGGTTCAAGTAACTGGGAATTAGCATCTAACTACTATTTCAGCAAAGCAACATCGGTTTTTGTTACAGTTAATAAAAATGATGATTACACTCTTGGTGCTCAACACTTTTTCAACAACAATGTTGGTTTAGAAGCAGGTTACGGCAATAACTGGGATGATTCTGATTATGATGCTTACTTTGCAAATGTAAGCTTACAGTTCTAATTTAACTAAAATTAGAATATGAATAAAAAGCCCGCTCATTTGAGCGGGCTTTTTATTCAGCGCTATTTACCAGCCGCAGTTGCGGCCTTCGTTTTGTTTATCTAAATATGTTTGTAATGGTGCAAAGTAATCGAGCATTGCTGTTGCATCCATTTGCGGTTTACCTGTTACAGTTTCAAGCGCTTCTTGCCAAGGGCGAGATGAACCCATTTCAAGCATAGCGTTTAGCCTATCCCCTGCTTCTTTTGAATTATAAATAGAGCAGCGATGAATGGCTTTATCGTTACCGGCAATTTCACATAAGCTGCGATGAAACTCAAATTGTAAAATATGCGCTAAAAAGTAACGTGTATAAGGCGTGTTACCCGGAACGTGGTACTTAGCACCCGGATCAAAGTCGTTTTCGCTACGTGCGATAGGAGCTTGCACTCCTTGGTATTTTTCACGTAATTCCCACCAAGCTTTATTGTAGTTCTCTGGGGTTACTTCACCTGAAAATACCTGCCAACGCCACTGATCAACCATTAAGCTAAACGGTACAAAGGCTACTTTATCAAGTGCCATTTTCATCAACAAACCGATATCTTTAGATTCATCAGGTACTTGTTCAAGTAAGCCGATTTCTTTTAAGTAACCTGGTGTAACCGATAAGGCAATGGTGTCTCCAATGGCTTCATGAAAACCATCGTTTGCACTTTCTTGATAAAATAAAGGCTGTTTATTATAAGCGCGTTGATAAAAGTTATGACCTAATTCATGATGAATAACTGAAAACTCTTCGCCTGTGCGCTGAATACACATTTTAATGCGTAAATCGTCTTTGCTATCGATATTCCATGCTGATGCATGACACTGCACATCTCTGTCTTTTGGTTTTACAAACAGTGAACGCTCGTAAAATGTCTCTGGTAGTGCATCAAAACCCATTGAGGTAAAAAAGTTTTCAGCCCCTTTGACCATTTTAAGTTCGTCGTAATTATTTTGAGCTAATAACTCGGTTACGTCGTAACCCGGATCGGCGTTTTCTGGTGCAACTACATCGTAAATATTACCCCATGCTTGCGCCCACATATTACCAAGTAAGTGCGCTGGTATTGGCTGATCTTGAGGTACTTTGTCGGTGCCGTACTTTTCACCTAACTTTGCGCGAACATGGCAATGTAGCGAGTTATAAAGTGGTTTAACTTGGCCCCAAATACGGTCAAGCTCAGTGGTAAAGTCATCAGCAGGCATATCGTATTTACTGCGCCACATAGCGCCCGTATCGGCATAACCAAGCTCCTTTGCACCTTCGTTGGTAAGTGCCACTTGTTGCTCGTAAAGTGGGCGCATGGGTTTTGATATTTCACGCCAGCCTTGCCATAAATCAAGTAGTTCGTTGTAATCTCGGCTGGTGGCCATTTTTGAGGTCATGTCGCCAAGGCTCAAACAGCTGCCATCTTCTTTACAGTATTTACCTTTACCATATAGCCCGCCAAGCTCTGCAACAATTTGTGAAAGCTTCGCTGTTTTATCAGCGTCTTGTGGGGCTGGAAGTGTAAGTGCTAGTTTTAGTTTATCAAGCTTACGGCGAGCATCGTAATCAAGCTCTAGTTCGTCGTATTTTGCAGCTTCATTTGCTAAACGCACGACTGTTTCGGTCATTTTACGGTTAACTTCAGCCGATAGAGCAGATGTATCGTGAGTAATAAAGTTTGCGTAAATCCACTCTGCACGGCTCGATTCTAAATAAAGTGCACTTAGTTCTTTTTCTGTGTTTGTTATAAATGTATTTGCATCTTTAGCTGTTACAGCTTTTTTAGTGTGTGGTGAATCGGTAGTGTCGATAGATACTTGCGCATCGCAGGCCGTTAAAGCAAGAGTACTTGCTACCATTAAGGCGCTCATACTTAGTTTAAATCGAAAAGGGGTCATGCTATTCCTTTAATTTATTGTTATTAAAACGTTGATAATAGCAGTGATGTTTAAAACAATAAAATGAATGCGTTAAGGCTCACGACTCGTCGTGCAATGATTGTATTTAAATTAAGATGGGTCATAATTAAGTTACTATTTTCATTCAATGTGTAAGGAATGTGCGCATGTTAATATTTATAATATTGCTGGTCGTGGTGGTGGTTATTTTTGCGGTTAAAGATATTCGCCTAAACTTGATTAGTCGTCCTACGTTTAAAATGTTCAAAAAGGTGCTTCCGCCATTATCGCAAACAGAGCGAGAGGCAATGGAAGCAGGTGATGTTTGGTGGGATGGTGAGTTATTTAGTGGTAACCCAGACTGGCAAAAACTGCACCACTTTCCAAAACCAGAGCTTAGCGATAAAGAAAACGCATTTATGGCTAACCAAGTAGAAACCTTATTGGCGATGCTTGATGATTATCAAATTGTACAAAAAGACAAAGACTTACCAAAAGAAGTGTGGGATTACCTAAAAACAGAAGGTTTTTTTGCACTGATCATTCCTGAAAAATTTGGCGGTCGTGAGTTCTCAGCAATTGCTAATTCGACGATAGTGTCAAAAATTTCGACTAAAAGCTTAACAGCCGCAGTCACTGTTATGGTGCCTAATAGCTTAGGTCCGGGCGAGTTACTTCTTCACTATGGCACTAAAGAGCAGCAAGATCGTTGGCTGCCAAGTTTAGCTAATGGTACAGATGTTCCTTGTTTTGCATTAACGGGACCAGAGGCGGGCTCTGATGCTGGCAGCATTCCTGATTCGGGCGTGGTGTGTATGGGTGAGCACAATGGCGAGCAAGTAATGGGCCTGCGTTTAAATTGGTCAAAGCGTTACATTACACTTGCACCAGTGGCTACTGTACTCGGCTTAGCATTTAAAATGTATGACCCTGATACTTTATTAGGTGATAAGAAAGAGCTAGGCATTACATGTGCTCTAATACCAACCGATCATCCGGGTGTTGAAACGGGTGAGCGTCATTATCCGCTTAATATGGCCTTTATGAATGGTACCACTTACGGTAAAGATGTATTTATACCACTGGACTGGATCATTGGCGGTCAAGAGTGTGCAGGGCGTGGCTGGAGAATGCTTGTTGAGTGTTTAAGTGCAGGGCGTGGTATATCACTACCGGCATTAAGTGCAGCAACTGGACATTTAGCTTCAAAAATGACATCGGCATACGCCATGGTACGCCAGCAGTTTGGTGTATCTATAGGGCAGTTTGAAGGTGTCCAAGAGGCACTTGCACGTATTGGTGGTTTAACTTACACACTTGAGTCGTGCAGATTAATGACCGCAGGTGCGATTGATTTAAAATTAAGCCCGTCGGTTGTAACAGCGATTGCTAAATACCATATGACTGAAATGGGTCGTACGGTAATGAATGATGCAATGGATATTCATTCAGGTAAAGGAATTCAAGTAGGGCCTAATAACTATTTGGCGCATGGCTATATGGGGATTCCAGTATCAATTACGGTTGAAGGCGCGAATATTTTAACGCGTAACTTAATGATATTTGGCCAAGGTGCAACACGCTGTCATCCATTTGTTTTAAAAGAAATGGAAGCCGCTGCAATGGAAGATGACGACGCAGCACTTGAACAATTTGATGGTTTATTAATGAACCATATAATATTTGCAGCAAGTAATGCAGGTATGGCATTTGTGCATGGCTTAACACGTAGTTATTTTGCTAAAGCGCCTGTAGGTGGTGAAACGGCTATTTATTATAAACAACTGAGTAGAATGAGCCGAGGCTTAGCTATTTGTACAGACGTTGCAATGTTAATGCTTGGCGGTGAACTTAAACGTAAAGAAATGATATCAGCGCGTTTGGGTGATGTATTAAGTCATTTGTACTTAGCATCAACTGTTTTAAAACGTTATGAAGATGAAGGGCGCCAACAAGCTGATTTACCATTTGTAAAATATGCAATTGAGAACTCATTATTTGAAATTGGCCAAGCGTTTAATGGCTTCTTTAAAAACTTTTCAAATCCGGTTGTGAATTTTATCCTTAAACGTATAGTGTTCCCGCTTGGAAACCATTACCACAGACCAAGTGATGAAATAGCACAAAGTATTTGCGAGCGTATGACTCAACCTGGTGTATTTAGAAACCGCTTAACGCATTTATGTTATGTAGATGAAAATGCAGGTACAGGGGTCATGGAAAGCGCATTTTTAGCTATGCATGATATGCAAGCGCAGTTTAAAGACTTAAAACAATGGCAGCGCAAGGGCAGTGTGCCAACAACGCTTGATATTGAAGGCGCTATTAACTATGCACTTGAAAATAAGTTGTTAGAGCAAACGGATGCTGATGCAATGCATCACGCTAATAAGTTACGAAAGAAAGCCATTGCAGTTGATAATTTTCAACCAGGTGAGCTGTAGCGCACTACTTTAAATACTAGGGCGTGTTGACCTTTCGTGGTTGAATTTGCAGCAGGCTGTTTGGTTTTTAGGCAAGGCAGAGCCTATGTAGTGTGGTTATTCCCCATAAATAGGCGATAACGCAGCATAAATGCCAAACATGCGCTGCCCTTTGGGTTCTTTCTAGGGACGATTAACTCTTTGTTGCTCGGTTTTTACTTAGCCCACTAGGTTACAAACCTCGCGCCGCGATTAAATCGCCCCTAGATTGAACAAATTCCAATCCACAAAGATCAACACGCCCTGCTAAAGCGAAAAAGGCCTTACGAATGTAAGGCCTTTTTATGTTTAATTCATTTATTTTTAACGAGCGTAAGGGTCGGCAACAATTTTATCTATGTACCATTTTCCCTTTTTACGAAGCATTTTTACACTGCGCATTTCGTCAATTTTATCACCATTTAAATAGCCGGTAAAAATAAGGTTTATTTTAGCGTTATCGCCGTATTGTTCACGGACGCTCATATTGGTCATATCAACTTCAATGGTGACTTCATCGTATTGCATATTTACTAAGTTACGGGAAAACTGTTTAGCGGTGCCGTAGGATTTCATTATACGTGTAAGGTTGGGGGTTGCCATGGTGCTGGCTTTTTGAAGGTCTTGCTGGTTATAAAGCGCATCAAAATAAGCGGTTGCTGTATCGCCAGGAGTGTCGCCAAGTGTTTTGGTATCGTCACCACAGGCTGATAAAAATAAACAGATGACCAAACTTAATAAACTCGTGATTTTTTTCATATTAATTATTATTAATTAGTTTTTTTAAAGTGTGTGGTTTATCTATGCAGATGTAAAGGTATGGCAGGCAATAAATAGAAAATTGGATAATAAATAATAAAAAAGGATGCCTAAAGCATCCTTCTAAAAATCTTAAAATTACTTATTGTACTAGTTCTTGTTCACTAAACTCTTCATCAAACATTGGGCTTGATAAGTAGCGCTCAGTTGCACTAGGTAGGATAACAACAATATTTTTATCTGCGTTTTCAGGCTTTTCAGCAATTCGCTTAGCTGCAACAACCGCTGCACCTGACGAAATACCTACTAAAATACCTTCTTTTTTCATTAACTGATGCGCCATTGCAATTGCGTCTTCGTTAGATACAAGCTCTGCGCCATCAATTAAGTCCATATCTAAGTTGCCAGGAATGAAGCCAGCACCAATACCTTGGATTTTATGAGGACCTGGTTTAATTTCTTCACCGGCAAGCGTTTGGCTAATAACTGGAGAGTTAGTTGGCTCAACAGCAATAGACTTAACGTTTAGACCTTTTTCTGTTTTAAGGTAACGGCTAACACCTGTAATAGTACCACCAGTACCTACACCGGCTACAAAAAAGTCTACTTTGCCATCAAGCGCATCATAAATTTCAGGGCCTGTTGTTTCAAAGTGAATTTTTGGGTTTGCAGGGTTTTCGAATTGTTGTAATAAAATATACTTATCAGGTGCTGTTGCTTGAATTTCTTTTGCTTTTTCAATTGCGCCATTCATACCTTTTGCACCGTCGGTAAGTACTAGATTTGCACCTAATGCTTTTAATAGCTTGCGACGTTCTAGGCTCATGGTGTTTGGCATAGTAAGCGTTAACTTGTAACCACGTGCTGCTGCAACAAATGCAAGTGCAATACCGGTGTTCCCAGATGTTGGCTCAATAAGTTCTTTACCTTCAACAAGCTGACCTGACTTTTCAGCTTCCCAAATCATCGATGCACCAATGCGGCATTTGATACTAAAGCTTGGATTACGAGATTCAACTTTAGCGTATACATTCCCACCTGTAACACGGTTAAGTTTTACCAGCGGTGTATTACCGATGCTTAGTGAGTTATCTTCAAAAATAGTAGACATAATGTTCCTTTGGATGCAATCTGATCAACGTGTTAATAGCCTTTGCTACTAACTATATAAACACACTTTACTGTGAGTTTAAAAAAACTAAAGTAAAGTTTGGCTATAACATATATCTATTGGGCTTATAACCAGTCGAAATAAAAATCAATTATTAGCGGTGCTTTAGTTATTATAGGTGCGGGCTTAATTTAAAATTTAAAGAGTAAAACTTCGTTTAGTCAAAAAATGTTCAAAAGAGTATTGAATTAAGCTGTGTTTGTTCAATATTTGTGCATATGAATGTAACTTGAATAGTTTTATCACACAATGCGTCTAAAACATGATAAAAACACGTATCTAAATTCAATTAAGCAATCACAATGAAATTAATCTTAAAATTAATTGCCGGTATTGTGGCCGGTATCCTAGTTGGACTATATGTACCTATAACTGGTGTTGAACTTTTATTCACAGTAAAAGAGCTGATTGGTCAAATTATCTCCTTTACCATTCCACTTATTATATTATTTTTTATTGCATCAGGTATTGCAGGCCTACCAAAAGGTTCTGGTCACTTACTTGGTAAAACAGTCGGGTTTGCTTATAGCTCTACAATTATTGCAGGTACGCTTGCATTTTTATTAGTAAGTGCTGTTATCCCTTTTTTAAGCGGTGGTATTACATTCGAGGCAGAAGTTGCTACAGAAATTGGCAGCTTTATTGATTTAGAAATTCCACCTCTGATGGGTGTAATGACCGCATTAGTAACTGCTTTTGTATTTGGTATAGGCATGAGCCAATTAGAGCTTGATACGCTTAAAAAGTTGTCTGATCAGGGCCGTGATGTGATTGACGGATTATTATCAAAAGTAATTATCCCTGCTTTACCATTTTACATTGCAGGTGTATTTGCCGAAATGACGGTAGCGGGTACTGTGGTAGATACACTGCGAACATTTGGCGTAGTACTAATTGCAGCGCTTGTTATGCACTGGTTATGGTTAAGCGTTTTATATATAGCGACAGGTGTACTATTGAAACGTAATCCAATCGAATTAGTTAAAAATATGCTACCAGCTTACTTTACAGCGTTAGGTACTATGTCAAGTGCAGCAACGATTCCAGTATCGCTTCAATCAAGTAAAGCAAATAACGTTAAAGAAGATGTAGCAAACTTTACCGTACCACTTTGCGCGACTATTCACTTATCTGGCTCAACTATCACTATAGTAACCTGTGCAATGGCTGTTATGTTTTTATCGCCAAGCATGGAAGTCCCTTCATTAATGGGTATGCTACCGTTTATTATGATGTTAGGTGTAGTAATGATTGCAGCACCAGGTGCTCCAGGTGGCGCAGTTATGTCGGCGCTTGGTCTATTAACAAGCATGCTTGGGTTTAATGAAGGAGCAGTTGCATTAATGATTGCACTTTATTTGGCACAAGATAGCTTTGGTACTGCGTGTAATGTAACGGGTGATGGTATCATTGCGTTATGGGTTGACAGATTTAGCGAAAAATCGTCATCTTAAACTATTAGGGCGAGGCAATAATATTAGTTATTGTTTCGCTTTATGTATGTTACTGTGGCAAATTAATTTAATTAAATTGCATGTTGTTAGGTAAGTGAGGATGTTCCATTGATTAATGTACTTTTAGTTGATGACCATGAACTTGTACGAACAGGAATAAAGCGTATTCTTGATGATGTACGAGGGTTTAAAGTAATTGGTGAAGCTAAAACTGGCGAAGAGGCTGTACAGTTTTGTCGTCAGCATGCGCCAAACATAGTATTAATGGATATGAATATGCCAGGCATGGGCGGATTAGAAGCGACTAAAAAGATTTGTCGTTACTGCCCTGATGTAAAAATTATTGTGCTTACCGTTAACTGTGAAGACCCGTTTCCGAGTAAAGTAATGCAAATTGGTGCACATGGCTTTTTAACTAAAGGTGCTGGCTCTGACGAAATGGTGCGTGCCATTCGTTGTGTTCATGCCGGTCAGCGTTATATTGCCCCTGAAATTGCACAGCAAATAGCACTTGCGCAAGTGACAGGTCGCACAGACGAAAATCCTTTTCAGAGCTTATCTGAACGCGAACTGCAAATTATGCTTATGATCACTAAAGGTGAAAAAGCACAAAATATAGCTGAGCGTTTAAACCTAAGTTCAAAAACAGTAAATAGCTATCGCTACCGTATGTTTGAAAAGCTAAATGTAGGTGGTGATGTTGAGCTTACCCATTTAGCAATCCGTCATAAAATGATTGATATAGACGTTTCGTACTAACTATAATTTATGTCTGAATTTGATCACGTACATTTTCTCAAAACGCTATCAAGTGAGCCGGGTGTATACCGCATGCTTGATAGTGACAACCAAGTTATTTATGTTGGTAAAGCTAAGCATTTAAAAAAGCGTGTGAGCAGTTACTTTAGAAGTAACATTACCGATAGCAAAACACGCGTTTTAGTGAGTAATATTTGTGACATCGAAGTCACACTCACTAATACTGAAACAGAAGCGCTGCTGCTTGAAAATAATCTAATAAAAAAATACCAGCCTCGCTACAACATATTATTACGCGACGATAAGTCGTATCCCTATATTTTATTAACTAGCCATAAACACCCTCGTTTAGCGTTTCATCGTGGCAGTCGTAAAATTAAAGGTGAGTACTTTGGGCCTTTCCCGAGCGCGGGAGCGGTATCTGAAAGCTTGCGGTTAATGCAAAAAATATTTCCTGTTCGTCAATGTGAAGATGCCTATTACCGCGCAAGAAGTCGCCCGTGTCTGCAATATCAGCTTAAGCGTTGCTCAGCTCCGTGTGTGAATAAAGTCACGGATGATGATTACAGCGAGCAAGTTGACTATGTCCGTAAGTTTTTAACGGGTAAATCTCACGAAGTTATTGCTGATTTAATAAAAAAAATGGAAGCAGCCAGCCTACAATTAAACTTTGAACTGGCGGCAAAAGTTCGCGACCAAATAATGCTACTTCGTAAAATGCAGGAGCAACAGTCTATATCAGGTAATTTTGCTGAAATGGACGTAGTTGGTTTTGCTCATTTAAATGGTTTAAATGGTATTCATTTATTAATGATCCGCGATCACAAAGTATTGGGTAGTAAAACGTATTTTCCAAAAGTACCTAAAGATTCAAGTGAGCAAGAAATATTGACTTCATTTTTAGGACAGTACTATTTAGCGCCAGGAGCAACAGGGCGTATTGCAAAAGAAATCATATTACCTTTTGAAATAGAAGAGAGCGGGGCACTCGGTGAAGCACTCACACAAATAAGTGAGCGCAAAGTAACACTTAAAGTAGTTACCCGTGGTGAGCGTGCTCAATACTTACAACTGGCCAATAAAAATGCATTAAACAGTATTGCAGTTAAGCAAAGTACCCAAGACTCTATTAATAAACGTTATGCACAATTAAAAGCAACACTGCGACTTGATGATATTACCCGAATGGAGTGTTTTGATATAAGCCACACCATGGGTGAGAACACTGTTGCAAGTTGTGTTGTATTTGACTCACAAGGCCCAAATACGAGAGAGTATAGGCGCTATAATGTAACGGGTATAACCGGTGGTGATGATTATGCTGCAATGGAGTTTGCACTTAATAAGCGTTACAACAAATTAGTAGATGAAGACAAAATTCCAGACGTTATCTTTATTGATGGTGGTAAGGGGCAACTGGGGCGCGCGGAGCAGTACTTTTCTAACTGGCCGCATACAAAAATGCCATTATTGGTCGGTGTTGCTAAAGGTACTAGCCGTAAACCAGGCCTTGAAACACTATTGATTGACGGTGGTCGAAAAACTATCCCAATGGATTCTGATGCACCTGCACTGCATTTGATTCAGCATATACGCGACGAATCTCATCGCTTTGCTATTGCAGGGCATCGTAATAAACGTCAAAAACAACGAACACAATCACTATTAGAAGAAATAAATGGAGTAGGTTCTAAACGTCGCCAAACATTATTAAAATATTTAGGGGGCATGCAGGGAGTAAAAGCTGCTAATATAGAACAGTTAAAGAAAGTTCCTGGGATCAGCCCTGACATGGCTGAGAAGATATTTAACCATTTGCATGACAAGGGCTAGCCCTACATGCGAATATAGCAAAAAAGACATATCCAAGTAGTTATGTGGAATATTCCAAACACACTCACAACATTTAGACTTTTTCTTATCCCCGTTTTTTTGGTGATATTTTATTTGCCTTATAGCTGGGCTTTTTTTGCTGCCGCCTTTATTTTTTGGCTTGCATCAATCACCGATATACTAGACGGTTATTTAGCAAGAAAGCTTGAGCAATCAACCCCTTTTGGTGCTTTTTTAGATCCTGTTGCTGATAAAGTAATGGTATGTGCCGCACTTGTAGCGTTATCTGATCAGTACCAGTCAATGTACATGACAATACCTGCTCTTATTATAATAAGCCGTGAAATTATCATATCTGCACTTCGTGAATGGATGGCAGAGCAGGGTAAGCGTGGTAATGTCGCTGTATCAAACATGGGTAAAATTAAGACGGCTGCACAAATGTTAGCCATTATCGGTTTGATTTGGCAATATGATACATGGATGAACTATTTAAGTTTTGGACTACTGTACATTGCGACCTTTTTAACCTTGAGTTCTATGATGCAATATTTACGTGCAGCATGGGGTGAATTGACTAAAAATTAACTCTAAATGTATAATAACGCACCGTTTTAGATAAAAAACAAGCAAACAGTTCAAAACTAGCATTTTTTGTATTGACGCGTTTAATAATCTCTGTAGAATGCGTCCGTGTTGAGAGGGCATAGCCCCCGAGATAAACGAAACGGTAATTAATCAGTTACCTGAATGTTCACATAAATCATCATGTGCTAATTCAAATAACTGATAAATAAAATGCGGTACTAGCTCAGTTGGTAGAGCGCGACCTTGCCAAGGTCGAGGTCACGAGTTCGAGCCTCGTGTACCGCTCCAAGTTTATCTTAAGGTTAATACCCCGTACTGGGGCGGAATGGCAGAGTGGCCATGCACCGGATTGCAAATCCGTCTACCTCGGTTCGACTCCGGGTTCCGCCTCCATTTCAACACTCCACACGCTTTAATTAGCAAACTCGATGCCCGAGTGGTGGAATTGGTAGACACAAGGGATTTAAAATCCCTCGACTAACAAGTCGTGCCGGTTCAAGTCCGGCCTCGGGCACCACTTTGTGGTTTAATTGCATTACCAAGTGTAATTTATAAAATGGTTAATTTAGAATTAATATGATGCGGTACTAGCTCAGTTGGTAGAGCGCGACCTTGCCAAGGTCGAGGTCACGAGTTCGAGCCTCGTGTACCGCTCCATATTAGTTTTATCCACTTGCTTTAAATAGCAAACTCGATGCCCGAGTGGTGGAATTGGTAGACACAAGGGATTTAAAATCCCTCGACTAACAAGTCGTGCCGGTTCAAGTCCGGCCTCGGGCACCACTTTAAATTGTTTAACCAAGATAATTTGAAGTTGATAAAATAGTATTTTGCGGTACTAGCTCAGTTGGTAGAGCGCGACCTTGCCAAGGTCGAGGTCACGAGTTCGAGCCTCGTGTACCGCTCCAAATTATTTGGAAACATTTAGGCGGAATGGCAGAGTGGCCATGCACCGGATTGCAAATCCGTTTACCCCGGTTCGACTCCGGGTTCCGCCTCCATATAATTTACTCCACACGCTTTAATTAGCAAACTCGATGCCCGAGTGGTGGAATTGGTAGACACAAGGGATTTAAAATCCCTCGACTAACAAGTCGTGCCGGTTCAAGTCCGGCCTCGGGCACCATCTTTACTAAAATCCTCAGATAAAATTCACTTAAATTCTAAATTGCTTCTAATTTTAAAAAATTCAAAAATTATTCTTACTTAAATTCTCTAATCTTATTTTTAATACCTACTTACCTTTAAAATCTATTTCCTTTTAATATCTTAGAGTTTCACCATCCTCAAAATAGATCACTTAATTAAGCGAATTGGTATAAGAGCACCTGTTTATAACAGAGCAAAAAATCAGAACGCTGGTTATTTAATTTTCTTGGCAATTACTCCTGCACCTAAGTTTTAACGAGGGGTGGCATTAATGAATGTAATAGAAGTGCGGTGTCTAAAATAAATTTAAGGTAGGATTATAAGGAATGCGTTAAGCACTTAGTTATACCAATTGCGAAGATTTTATAAGCGACCCTTGAGGATCGCTTATAAAGGATAAATTGTTATTGCAGTTTACTCTGAGCTTTGTAAATTGGATACTCGCTCAACAAGCCTTGAATAAGCGCAACACACATTAAAATAAGTACTATTGAAAACGGCAAAGCTGTAGTAACTACGCCCGACTGAAGCGCTTGCAATGCTTGCGAGCCACCAACCCAGAGCAATACTGCTGCAATCACGCCTTCGACTGTAGCCCAAAATATACGTTGTGGCACTGGTGCATCTATTTTACCGCCCGCAGTTATACCATCTATTACAAGCGATCCTGAATCAGACGACGTTATAAAAAACACCAAAACGAGTGCTATAGAAATAATAGAAATAAAACTAGAAAGAGGTAACTGCTCGTATACTTGAAATAAAGTCACTGAGATATCAGTTAAACCATTTTGTCCAAGTGGGCCAACTTTATCTATAACTTGTGTAATTGCCATATTTCCGAACACGCCCATCCAAACCAAACTAAGAAGCGTTGGTAGGCCAATGACGACGAGTAAAAACTCGCGTACAGTGCGTCCCTTTGAAACTCGAGCAATAAACATCCCAACAAACGGCGACCATGATATCCACCATGCCCAATAAAACACAGTCCAAGAGTGCATCCAATCTTCATCGGGTCTATTGAATGGATTACTCAAAGGTACAAAGTGCTCTACGTACGCCCCAAGGGTAAACCAAATAGCAGTAATTGCATCAGAGAAAGTAAGGGCAATAACAGCTAATAATAAAATAAATGCACAAATTAAATTAACATTGCTCAGTACTTTAACACCCCCCTCAATACCTCTAATAACTGAGAAAATTGCAATGCACGTTACTAAACCAATAACAGATATTTGAAAAGCGGTCCCGTAATCAGTGCCTAGCAGGTAATTTATCCCGCTGGTAGCTTGTTGAGCGCCAAGGCCTAGCGATGTAGCTAAACCAAATAAAGTAGACAGTACAGCGAGTATATCTATGATATGACCAAGCCACCCCCAGGCGCGATCACCAAATAATGGATAAAAAACCGAACGTATAGATAAAGGAAGGCCTTTATTAAATGCAAAAAAAGCCAAGCTTAATCCAACAACTGCGTAAATCGCCCATCCATGTAAACCCCAGTGGTACATGGTTGCACCCAAAGCTAATGAGTGTGCTTGCGGTGAATTTGGCTCAACGCCCATAGGCATATGATACCAACCAGTATAATATGCAGTTGGCTCAGCAACTCCCCAAAACAGTAAGCCAATCCCCATGCCTGCTGCAAAGAGCATTGAAAGCCATGACATGTAACCATGTTCTGGACGAGCTTTTACGCCACCCAACCGAATTTTACCTAAAGGAGAAAATGCTAAAATAACGCAAAAGATCACAAAGGCATTGGCTAGTAACATAAAGTAACTATCAAATTGATTAATTATTGCGTCTTTAGTCGAGGTTAGTGCATCACGGGTAACGGTAGGGTCAAAAACTAGGGTAAGTATTACAAATAAAACAACTAAGAAGGCGCTTATACCAAATACTGGGTTATGGATATCAAATCCCCACTTTTGTACATTATCTTGCCCAACTTGGTAATCAGTAGTGTCTATACTGTATTTTTTTGTCATGTCATCCATCGGATCTCCTTTTTATAGATAACTTAATTCATATATCCTACATAATTAAATATAAAATAGTTTTAAAATTAATATAACTTTTATTTATAAGCAATGAGATGATTAAGCGTAGTATTTGTTATTTTAGAACTAAAAAAGCGAGCCGTAGCTCGCTGATTATTTTCTATTCCCAGGCCGCTGGGTCAACCTCTTTAGCAAGTTTAGGATGCTTACTTTTGTCAAAGGTGGGTATTAAGCCCTTTTTGCGTTGTTCGTTATAGTCTTTTGAAAGCCATACAACAACACCTGAAAGCATAAATAGCGCTATAACGTTTACAATGGCCATTAAACCCATTGATATATCTGCCAGCGTCCAAATTAAACCAAGCTCACCAACAGCACCAAACATCACCATACCTAAAACAACAAGTCTAAAGATAAACATACCTTTATTAGAGTTGTGCTCTAAAAACATTAAATTTGTTTCAGCGTAAGAGTAATTAGCCACAATAGAAGTAAAAGCAAAAAACAATATAGCAATAGCAATAAAGTAAGTACCCCAGTCGCCGACATGTTCTTGTAATGCTGCTTGTGTAAGTTCAATCCCCATAACACCAGATTCAGGTACTAATTGCTGCGATAGTAAAATAAGAGAAGCAGTCGCTGTACAAATAACAATAGTATCAATAAATACGCCTAACATTTGCACATAACCTTGTGATGCTGGGTGAGGGGGGTAAGGTGTCGCAGTAGCCGCGGCATTAGCTGCACTACCCATACCAGCTTCGTTTGAGAATAAACCACGCTTTATACCTTGGATCATCGCTTGTGTAACACCATAACCAATAGCACCAGCACCAGCTTGTTCAATACCAAAAGCACTTTTTATAATAAGCACTAGCACATCTGGTAGTGCAGTAAAGTTAATGGCGCATACATAAAGTGCAACCAGCAGGTAAGCTAATGCCATAAATGGCACAACCATTTCAGCAAAGCGAGAAATTGTTTTTAGGCCACCAAAAATAATGATGCCAGAACCAATAACCAAGCAAATGCCTACTATATACTTAGGTACATCAAACGCTACTTCAAATGCTGCAGCAATAGAGTTTGACTGTACTGCGTTAAATACTAAACCAAAGGCTAAAATTAAACATAACGAGAATAAAGTTCCCATCCAACGTTTGCCTAGACCGTTTTGCATGTAATAAGCAGGGCCACCTCTAAAATTACCATCTGCATCTTTTGTTTTATAAGCCTGAGCTAGAGTACTCTCGGCAAAACTTGTAGCCATACCTATTAATGCAATAAGCCACATCCAGAAAATAGCACCTGGGCCACCTAGGTATAAGGCAACAGCAACACCTGCCATATTACCAGTACCGACACGAGCTGCTAATGAAGTACAAAAAGCCTGAAAGGATGAAATTTCGTTATCGGCACATTTACGAGAACCAAACATAACTTTGAACATATGTGGGAATTGCACAAATTGAATAAAGCCTAGTCGAAAAGTAAAGAAGAGGCCCGCTGCTATTAATAAGTAGACGAGAACTTGCCCCCATAGAAGGGCACTTATACTATTTATTATGTCTGTCATGGATACTGCCTAAATACATGAGTTAAAAAAAGTGACCGCAACTTATCACATCAGGATAAAAGTGTTTAGTTTTAAAGTTCAAAAACAGAGTTATCAACAGGGTTTTGTGGGTAACTTGTGTCTATCGTGTGCACTTGCTTGGGGCTTAATTTTAATTACTATTTTATGCAAATAACGCTTGCGTAAAATCCGCCGCTCCCTATAATGCGACCCCACTGAAACGGGAAACGCCGAAGCATAGCGAGGCACGAACTACTCAGAGAGTTAAATAAAACTTCGGTTTTAAATCTTCTAAAAAGAAAGTTTAAAACAAAGTGTTGACTCGAAAAATAAAGGGTGTATTATTCGCATCCCTTGAGACGCTAAAGCGACTCAAAACGTTCTTTAACAATATAAAGCAATCATCTGTGTGGGCACTCG
>NZ_JACJFD010000017.1:0-97537 GCF_014164415.1 Pseudoalteromonas sp. SG43-1
TCAGGAACTGGCAAAGTTAGGAGGCTGGAAAGATACCAAGCGCACAGGGCGTGCATCTGTGAAAGTGTTATGGCAAGGATGGCTTAAGTTACAAGCCATCCTGGAAGGCTACGATTTAGCAAAATTTCTTGAGTCAGACTTGTGATCAAGAGACAGCTATTGGGGCTTTTTACTTACTAGTGTTTACTTTTATTGCTCAAAGCTACAAGAGTTAACTAATTTTTACGGTATATCTCATGCTCAATATCGTAAATATTTACGCTTAGACTGTCTGATGCTCTGCAATATGTTTTTAAACATGAAAGTAGCAGTTCGCTTAACATTTGTTTTTGCTCAATTGAGCGTCCTGCCAAAATATGTACCGCGATATGTATAAACCCTGATTTTCCTGCGCCAAGTTGATATTGCTGATAAGCAATAGCACGTGTTTTTATGGTTTCTAATTCAAACAAGTTACTTTCGAAAGCGGTTGTATGAATTTTTTCTACCAGTACTTGAGGTAAAACGGGGAGGTCTTCTGAGTGTTCAATAATAATGTGCGGCATTTAGGCGTTTCCTATTATGAGTTACTGCATGAGCGAGAGGTAATTGTATCAAATACAAGAGGGGTCACTAAACCCTGAGCTATCTAAAATCTTTACTTTAAACTAATTTAGTCGTATTTATTTTTGATGTTAGTATAAAAACAAACAGGTGAACCTTCGCTTAGTAACTTATCTACTAAGTTACCTATATATTGATTAAGGATAAGTATGAAATTACCACAAAAATTTAAACGTTTAGCTTTACTTGCAGGTGCAATTGTTACGTTAAGTGCTTGCTCTGACGATGTTGCTTCGGTAAGCCTTGGGTTATTTACAACTAAAGATGTTGTGGTGAATTCGCAGCAAGATCCTATTGTTGAGGGCGTTACTTGTCATATTAGTCATATAGAGGCTAATTTAGATTTTTCAGATCCCTCTGATATGTCTATAGCGTGTCGTCAAACGGGGCCAATTACAGCGCAGCAGCTACAAAAAATAGACCGTAGCAAATCGGGCGAAGTGATCTTTAAATCATCTAAAAGTATATTATTTAAATCACTAAAAGTACGTCGTATTTACGATGCTGAAAATCGTACTTTATTGTACTTATCGTACTCAACTAAAGAGTCTAGTGGAAGCCACCACCATGCGCTATCAACAGTGCCGCTATACAATACTCAAGCGTGGGACTGGGCGCTTACACAAAAAGACTAAGTTAGCACCTACGTAAGCACCTAAACTAAAACCTAAAAGAGCACACTATGTTAGCTTTATTTAAATCAAAGCCATTATTAGAGCAGCAAGAACAGCAATGGCTTATTGATACATTTATTTGGGCTGTAGAAAACTTTGATGCTGAGTTTTTTACAAAGCACACTCAAATAATACTGCCAACGGCCACTTTTTTCCCTGATTCGGTATCGAGCATTGAAGAAATGGCGAGTAATGTTTTTAACCGCGTTACTAATTACGCGGGTATGAACGCATGGCCTATCCAACTAGTTGCACCGCAGCAATTACAACCGCAAGTTTTTCCACACTTTGAATTTAGCAATGAAATACGTGGCGAAGGCAGCCATCTAATTGTGCCTCCAAGCCATACGATTAATATTTCTTTTAATCCTAACCAGATTAATCAGCCACAAGATTTAGTGGCTAGTTATGCAGGTACTCTGGCCACCATACTTATTCATCACGTTGGGGTGCTACCGCCAGGTGGTAGGGAGTATTTACCACAAGCTGCTGATGCACTTGCTTGTTTTTTAGGGTTTGGTGTGATGATGAGTAATACGGTGTATCAGTTTAAAGGCGGGTGTGGCTCTTGCTATAACCCATACGCTAACCGTGAAGCTAAGTTAAGTGAAACGCATACGGTATTTATGCATGCCCTAATTAGTTACTTTAAAAACGATAAAGTGTCTAAAAAGCATTTAAAGCCGCATTTACGTGGCCAGTTTAAAAAAGCACAAAAAGAAATTAAAGCATTGGTAAATAACTCGGCCAACCCGCTGTTATTAGCTTATTCGCCAAACTAGCAAGGATCTGCGTGGAATACTTAGATGAATTTTTACTGATTGTTATTGCTCATTTTTTTGCAGTAGCAAGCCCAGGGCCTGACTTTGCCGTAGTACTCAAGCAAAGTGTGCAACAAGGAAGGGGCAATGCACTCTGGACAAGTGCCGGTGTTAGCGCTGCTATTTTATTACACGTTGCCTATTGTGTTTTAGGTGTTGCGCTTATTTTAACGCAGTCACCTAGCTTATTTATGGCGCTCAAGTACCTTGCTGGTGCATATTTAGCTTACTTAGGCGTACAAGCTCTTAGAGCTGCAAAACCGCCTGCAAGTAATGAAGGCGAGGCTGTAAAAGATGTTGAAAACAAAACCGTTCAAGAGGAACCCGTTTGGGTGGCTTTTAGGCGCGGCTTTTTCACCAATGCATTAAACCCAAAAGCCACGTTATTTTTTATGTCGTTATTTACACTCGTGATTAGCCCAACAACACCTACTAGCATACAAGTCGGCTACGGCGTATACATGGCATTGGCTACTTGGGCGTGGTTTTCAATGCTTTCAATGATGCTTTCTCGAGATAATGTAAGGGGCTTTTTCCAACAACGCGGTTATTGGTTTGACCGTGGAATTGGCATTATTTTAATTGCACTTGCAGTACGTGTTGTTATTTAACTAATTCAAAAAGCGCAGGAGATAAAAATGCCGCTATATAATTTTTCGTTTGGTTCTAATATGTCATCTAATCGTTTGTTAGCGCGCTTGCCCAATGTAAAGCGTGTAGGAACTGCGGTACTTAAAGGCTACGAGCTTACTTTTGATATGCTATTTAAAGATGGCTCAGGTAAATGCAGTATTTGTCCAAGCGATAAAGAAGATGCATTGGTTTACGGCGTTATTTATGAGCTTAATGAAGATGAAAAAGCTATTTTAGATGGTATTGAGGGCGTAGGTTACGATTGTGTAGATATAGCCCCAACGCTTTTAACGGGTGAGACTGTAGCCGCACATTGTTATATAGCTAATACCCATGACAGCAATGTACTCCCATATGATTGGTACATAAAACACGTTCATCGCGGTTCACTTGAAGCGGGCGTACCAAAAGAATACAGTGATGCCATATTAAATCGCGCACAAAAAAGCGACACCAATCAAGAGCGCGCAGCAATTGAATTTGCAGTTCATCAAAAATAATAAAATAGGATTGATATGAAATTAACCAAACTTGCCGCAATTGCACTATTAGCAGGCTCTACGTTTAGCAGCTGGGCACAAGTTGATACCAACAAAGTTGACGACGTAATTAAAGCGTCAATGGCACGTTTTGACGTACCCGGTATGGCAGTTGCCATTGTTGAAAACGATAAAGTAATATTTGCTAAAGGCTTTGGTGTAACTAATCTCGATACCAACAAAAAAGTAAACAAAGACACTTTATTTGGTATTGCTTCAAACACAAAAGCATTCACTACTGCGGCACTGGCAAAGTTGGTTGATGAAGGTAAATTAAGCTGGGATGACCGCGTAATTGATCATTTACCCGAGTTTAGATTGTACGATTCGTACGTAACACGCGAAATGCGTATTCGTGACTTATTAAGTCATCGCAGTGGGCTTGGGCTTGGGCAAGGAGATTTAATGATTTGGCCAAGTACCGATAAATCAGTTGATGAAATTTTAGCGGGATTACAGTATTTAAAACCAGCGAGCAGCTTTCGTAGTAAGTACGCTTATAACAACTTGATGTTTGTTACCGCTGGTGAAGTGGTTGCACGTGTGTCGGGTATGAGCTGGAACGATTACATCGAAAAAAATATATTACAGCCGCTGCACATGGATAACTCACGCGCGGGCTTTTCACGTATTCCTAAAAGTAATAAAAACTGGGCGACAGGTCATATCCCTATGGATGGCACGCTTCATCCATTTTTTGTGAACTACCTTGAGGACTTTAGAGGCGCAGGCGCCATTGCTTCAAGTGTAAGCGATATGAGTCAATGGCTACGTACGCAATTAGCAGGCGGTAAAATGCCAAGTGGCGAGCAGCTATTTAGTGAAAAGCAACAAGCGCAAATGTGGCACCCACATATTACATCTATGGCGTCTAAAAGTGCGTTTGAATCGTATCATCAGCAGTTTAGGGGTTATGGGTTAGGCTGGAGTATTGAAGACTACCACGGCTTTAAAAAGCTAGGTCACGGCGGTGGTATTTTGGGAATGGTATCGCAAGTTACTTTATTGCCTGAGAAAAACCTCGGTATTGTTATTTTATCTAATCAACAAGCTTTTGGTGCACTTTCGGCAGTAACCCATGAAGTGCTTGAAGATGCACTTGAACTTGAAGATAAAGACTGGGTAGAAGATTTAGCTAAAAGTCATTTTGAAGGCAAGCAACAAGCGTATGCTAATGCAAAACCAGAAGCCCCCGCTGACTACCAACCACAATTACCAAATATTAATTACACCGGAACATTGCACGATGACTGGTACGGCGATGTAATTATTGAGCAGTTAGATGGTAAATTACGCATTGATTTTACCCACACTAAACGCTTGAAAGGCACTCTTGAGCATTACACTGGCAATACATTTATTGTTAAGTGGGATGAAAAATTACTAGAAGCAGATGCGTTTATTCGTTTTGAAATGAGCTCACAAAACCGTGTAAACAGTGCCAAAATGCGCGCGGTATCAACACAAGTGACCGACTTTAGCTTTGACTTTAGAAACCTACATTTAAAAGCAAAATAGCTAATATTGATATTTAAAGTATTGATATAAACCAAAGTCGCAAAGCCACCCATCGGTGGCTTTGCTATATTAAGTTTTTACACCTTGTAAGGGACTTTTTATGCGTACCGCTGTTATTTCTCATCCTCATTGCCGTAAGCATAAAATGATAGGCGACCACCCCGAGTGCCCAGAGCGTCTAGATGCCATAACCGATAGATTACTTGCCAGCGGCGTAGATGTTGGCTTAACACACCTACAAGCACCCAAGGCCGAGCGTGAGCATTATTTACTTGCTCACGATGAAGCTTTACTTAAACACGTAGAAAATACGCTACCAACAGAAGGGCTCGCTAATTTAGATGGCGATACGTGGCTGTGCCCCGATTCGTTTAAAGCGATTGAGCGGGCAGTAGGTGCAGGATTGTTAGCGGTTGATGAAATACTTGCCGATAAACTCGATGCTGCTTTTTGCTCAGTACGCCCGCCAGGGCATCACGCTAATAAAAACTCATCATCTGGGTTTTGTGTGTTTAATAACTTAGCTATTGCTGTTAAGTACGCACAAAGCAAAGGGGTTAAGCGCATTGCTATTGCGGATTTTGATGTACACCACGGTAATGGCACGCAAGATATTTTTATTGATGACGAAAATGTACTGCTTTGTTCGTTATTTCAGTATCCGTTTTATCCAAATACAGCGGTTAAAAATAATAGCCATATAGTTAATTCACCTCTGCCAATTGCCAGTAATGGCGACGATTTAAAAGAGGTGTTTACTGGGCAATGGTTACCAAAATTAAAAGCGTTTAAACCTGAATTACTTTTTATAAGCGCAGGGTTCGATGCTCACCTAGAAGATGATATGGCAAGCTTAAAGTTTGTAGAGGATGACTATATTTGGCTTACCGAGCAACTATGTGGTGTTGCTAAAGAGGGCGGTTGTAAAGGGGTTATTTCGTATTTAGAAGGTGGCTATGCGCTATCAGCTTTAGGTCGCAGTGCTGTAGCGCATATAAAAGTGCTTACTGAGGTTTAAATAAAGAGAGTGTTTATAGTCCTAGTAAATCAAACGCCTGCGCAGTACTTAGGGTTTTGATTTTACCAAGGCAGCATTGCCCTTCATTTAATAAGTAAGCTGTAACAAGCTGTGCTAGTTGCTCGCCATTCAATTTAGGGCAAACAGTGCCTTGTAAATTAAGGTAGTCACCTTGCTTGTTAAGTACTCGCACATCGCTTAGCTCACTTTGCGTAACGCTGTGCAAGCATTCTTGTTGCTCTTGTTGGTTATGGGCTATCTCAAGCTCATTATAAATAACCAATAATTGTGGGTAGCTGTTTAACATGGCCCGTTAGCCTACGGTTACTTCATAAGACGTAAATTTACGTATATTAATAACGCCTTTTTCAAAGATTAAGTACTGACCTTTAATACCTTGTAAAACACCACTTACAACAGGGTCTTTATCAAAGTTAAATGAGCTGATTTTTGTTGGGTATTCGGTTACTGGAAAGTTTAAATCAACCACATCTTCATCAAGTTGCTCTATTGCTGTTGCGCCAAATAATTCACTGAGCTCGTTTAGCTTTTCACTAATTTGTGGGATCAGCTCGGCTGCCGCTGCTTTTAAGTCAATTGCGTCGTTTTGACCTTTTAGCATATTGCGCCAATTAGTTTTGTCGGCAATAAATTCAGCCAATGCAACTTCTACTAAACCAGATTGCAGGCGAGTTTGCACTTTAAAAATAGGTAATGCCTGAGTGGCGCCTTGATCAACCCAGCGAGTCGGTATTTGTGTGTGGCGGGTAATACCTACCTTTAAACCTGAGGTATTAGCGAGATATACATAGTGTGGGATCATGCAGTTTTCTTCGCCCCACTGCGGCTCTCGGCAAGTGCCTTGATCGTAGTGGCAGGTTTCTGGTTTCATTATGCACATATCGCAACTAGCAAGCTTGCGCATACATACAAAACAGTGACCTTGAGAATAGCTTTTTTTGGTTTTTTTACCGCAGTTAGAACATAAAATAGTGCCACTAAAGGTAAGCGTAAGCTCCTTACCTATAAATGCATTTAAGTCTACTAAGTGTTCACCTACAGGTAAGTGATATTGTACTGGTTCGGTTAAGCTCGATTTTAGTTTACGCAGTGTGCCTTGCATCTTTACTTGGCCCCTAAAGATGTTAAAAAGAGGAGTCTAACATTTTTAAGCTATATTGGCTTTTTAAGAAGTGTAAATAGTCGGTGTAAGGCAGTGCTTTTGCGTATAAATAACCTTGGGCGGAATCAGCGTTCATATCTTTGAGCAAGTGATGGATTTCTTGGGTTTCTACCCCCTCAATTGTTATTGATAAATTGAGGTTATGCGCCATATCAATGGCTGTTTGTACAATAACTTGGTGAGTTGGGTTATTAGGCAAATCAAAAACAAATGACTTATCTATTTTAAGCTCACTAAAGTGATAATTAACTAAGTAGCTAAGTGACGCGTAGCCTGTCCCAAAGTCATCCAGTACCACTTTAATACCTAACGCGGTTAACTCATCAACTAACTTTATAAGTGCATCTTGACTATCTACGAAGGCCGATTCGGTTAGTTCAAATTTAAGTAAGTGTGCCGGCACTTGGTATTTAATTAAAATATTTTCTACTTTTTCGGCTAAGTTATTTATGGTTAAGTTTTTAGCACTTAAATTTACGCTAATTGTGTGCTCGTTATAGCCATTTTTTGTAAGCTCAACTATGTCTTTACAGGCTTGCTCTATTACCCACAGTGTTAGCTCGTTAATAATACCTGTGTGTTCAGCAAGTATTATTAGCTCTTCAATTGATAAGTTGCTGTAAGTTGGGTCGGGCCAACGTAATAAAGCTTCAGCACCACTTACGTGGTTACTTAATAAGTTTATTTGAGGTTGGTAATAAAGCGCCAGTTGATTTGTTTTGATTGCTTGTTGCAGCTTAGCGGCTAGAGCAACGTCCATCATCAGATTATTACCGTTTGACGATGACCCAACTTGATTAACGCTACCTTTTGCTTTTTTAAGCGCTAAATAACCACGCTTTAACCAATATTCAAAGTCGTTAGTCTTGCCTGCACTACTAATACCTATACTGTAACTAAGCTGCAGGTTTAGCCCTTTAATTTCATATTGTTTTGGTAGGCTACTAATTATTTTAGTCAGTAGTGCTTCTAGCATTTCTTGGTTTTGTGTTTTTGTAGAAATACAGGCAAATACACCACTGCTTAAATCGGCTAAGCGAGGACTGGTGTTTAAATCTGTTTCGAGGTTTGTAAATTCACGTTCATGGCTGAGTTCTAATTCAAGCTCTTTGGCTATATGCTTTATAAGTGTGTAGCCCTGAGAAGAGGTAATAATCGTATTAAGTGAATTAAAGTGACGTATTTTTATTAAACACAACGTTGTTGAGCGGTTTTGGCTTTGTAGTGCCATAAATGCTTGTTTTAGCTTGGAGCTATTAAGTAATCGTGTTTGTTGTGTATGCGTGGCATGATAAAGCGCACGTTCTCGCTGATACCTTACCCTGTCTGCTAATGCCATCGCCATTAAAATAACTTCACACAAAATAGCGACTAAAAAGGCATGGCGGGTTGCAAAGGTATACGGTAAAACACCAGTGAGTTCCATAGGCTGAATTGCCGCACCAAAAATTAGCGGTATCCATGATAAAACATAAAACTTAGCCCACCTAAAACCACTGCGTAACTTGTTATATATTAAAATAATACAAGTAATATAAAGCAGTACCATTACACCAAAAAATATAGGAGCCGCTATATTTTCAGGAATAAACAAGCTACATACAGCAAGAGTAAACATAAGCCAAAGTAGAGCTATACTCATTTTGTAACGCCAACATTTATCTTTATGATAGCGCAAAAACATGGTGCAAAAAGCAAGGGTGAAAAAGGCGACCCCATAATTACTAAACACAATTTGTTCGTGAATAAAGAGCTGCCATTGCTTAGGCCATAAATAAAAACCAAAGCCCAGTACTGCACCCATTAGTGTAATAGCGCTGACGATGTAGCCAATATAAATTAAATAAACACGGTCTTTTATACCAAAATAAAGCACCAAGTTGTAAAGCGCAGCCATCAATAGCACGCCTACAAAAATACCCCAGATCCCAGTTTGAGAGCGCACTAAGTCAATAAACTCTTTATCACGATACAAGTTTACAGGTGTTTTACTTATGCCTATTGTGTCTATTTTTATTACTAGGCGTTGTGATGATTTTCTTTCTACTAAAAAGCGAATATGCGGTACGCTGTATTCAAACAAAGAGAGGGCTTCTTCTTTATCGCCGAGTTTGTATGTTTCAACTAGTTTGTTATTTTTATCGAGGCGATAAACCGTAAGGTGATCGACCATAGGGTTGTCAAAATGTGCTACAACATTTTGCTTGTTAAGGCTTTTATTTTCTAAATCAAGAAACAACCAATAATTTTGTTGGCTAAAGCTCCATGGAACATCTGAAAATGGTTGATGAGTAAGTAATTCAGGTTGGTTAATGATGGTATCGAATGTTTTAGTTTTGGTTTCGTCAATATAGTAGGCGTAATCGAGGTACATTGGAGCCGTTTTATCAATTGTATATCGTGTAGGCACGACTAAGTTTGATGCCAATGTACTGATTATAAAAAATATAAAAATCAGTATGGCAACAGCAATTGCATGGTAACGTAAAGTTCTTAGTTCCAACGTTAATTTACTTTTAAAAAACCTTTTAATTAGTGTAGCACTAAAAAAGCGCAGGGAAACTGCGCTTTTTTAGTTAAATTAATTGGTTATACCAATGAATAGGTATTATAGGCTATTGCTCGCGTGCAATAGCACGGTAAGCTATATCTGTACGATATTCCATACCATCCCAGCTAATTTGTTTAACAAGCTCATAGGCGCGTTGCTGCGCTTGCGTAACAGTGTTACCAAGTGCTGTTGCGCATAATACGCGACCGCCTGCGGTTACAACCTCATTGCCACTTTGTTTAGTACCCGCATGGAACACTTTTTCACCTGCAGGGTAATCCACTTTTAGCCCCGAAATAGCGTCACCTTTAGGGTAATCACCAGGGTAGCCTTTAGCGGCAAGTACAACACCAACGGCTGCGCGTGGGTCAAACTCAATTGTTGTTTTATCAAGTTCTACACGATTAGCAGCTTCAATCAATTCAACCAAATCTGATTGCAAACGTAGCATCATTGGTTGAGTTTCAGGATCGCCAAAGCGACAATTGTACTCAATTACTTTAGGGGTGCCTGTTTCGTCAATCATTAAACCTGCATATAAAAAGCCGGTGTACGGATGGCCTTCGCTTGCCATGCCTTCTACCGTAGGGTAGATCACCTCGTTCATAATACGCTGGTGGATTTCATCAGTAACAACTGGCGCAGGTGAGTATGCACCCATGCCACCCGTGTTAGGACCCGCATCGCCATTGTAAGCGCGTTTATGATCTTGGCTTGTTGCAAATGGTAATACGTTTTTACCATCAACCATTACAATGAAAGACGCTTCTTCACCGTCTAAAAACTCTTCAATAACAACACGACTTCCCGCATCGCCAAAAGCATTACCCGCAAGCATATCGCGAATCGCTTCTTCGGCATCGGCCTCCGTCATGGCTACAATTACGCCTTTACCCGCAGCCAAACCATCTGCTTTTACAACAATTGGCGCGCCTTTCTCTTTTAAATAAGCAAGGGCAGGCTCAATCTGTTCAAACGTTTGGTAGTCGCCAGTTGGGATTTTATGACGTGCTAAAAAGTCTTTAGTAAACGATTTCGAACCTTCAAGCTGAGCTGCGCCCGCCGTTGGTCCAAAAATAGCCATGTTATGCTCACGAAACTTATCAACAACACCCAGTACTAACGGTATTTCTGGACCTACAATAGTAAGCTCTACCTTATTTTGCTGTGCAAAACTAAGTAAACCATCTAAGTCGTCAACGTTTATTGCTACGTTTTCAAGTTTTGGTTCAAGTGCAGTACCTGCATTACCAGGGGCTACAAATACAGTATTTACTTTGGTGTTTTGAGCGGCTTTAAACGCAAGTGCGTGTTCGCGGCCGCCGCTGCCAATGACTAAAACATTCATGGCGAAAATTCCTATTTAAAGCGGTTTCTTAAATTTCAGCGTCATGCGGTCGCTTTCACCAATGGCTTTATATTTGTCAGCATCTTGTTCGCCGAGTCTTAAGCTTGGTGGCAGCGTCCATACACCTTTAGGGTGATCGGCTGTATCTTTTGGATTTGCATTTATTTCACTGCTTGCTACTAATTCAAACCCAGCTTGTTCAGCAAGGTCTACTACGTAGCTCTGCTTCATATAACCTGATGTTTTTTGATCTTCATCAGCACGCTCTTCAGCTAAACGGTGTTCAACTAAACCTAATGTACCACCTGGTTTAAGGGCTTTATAAAAAGCTTGGAATGCACTTAATGCACCGCTTTTATCTTTGCCCATATACCAGTTATGTACATTACGAAATGTTAAAACCATATCGGCACTGCCAGCTGGTGCAATATCTAAATGTGTTACAGGTGCAAACTCAGTAATTTTAACGCTACTAAAGCGCTCATCTTCAGCTACTTTTTGTTTAAAGCCTGCAAGAGAGCGTTGGTAGTAGCCAACTGATGAATCAGCAGGAAAGTGCGCGGCATAATAAGTGCCTTGCTCTTTTAATGCTGGCGCTAAAATTTCACTATACCAACCACCACCGGGTGCAATTTCAACAACTGTCATGGTTGGTTTAAAGCCAAAAAATGCAAGTGTTTGAGCTGGGTGACGATATTCATCACGAGCGCTGTTTTTAGCACTGCGTTCGCTTGATTGAAGTGCATGTTCAAGGCTTGATTCGTGGTTATGGCTAAGCGCCATAGTCGATGTCATTGTTAGTGTGGCTACAAGTAGCGATTTTAGCGCAAATTTCATTGTTTGTTCCTTCACATTATAATTTTAAATAGGTTATTGAATAATCAGAATACGTGAATTTATAGCAAACAAAAAGGGTTAAACCAACGTTTAACCCTTTGTGTGATTAGTGGCGGAAATGGCGCATACCAGTTAGTACCATTGCCATGCCAGCTTCATCAGCAGCTGCAATCACTTCTTCATCACGCATTGAGCCACCAGGCTGAATTACCGCAGTAATGCCAGCGGCTGCGGCTGCGTCAATGCCATCACGGAATGGGAAGAATGCGTCAGACGCCATAACTGAACCTTTAACTTCAAGGTTTTCGTCGGCGGCTTTTATACCTGCAATTTTAGCTGAGTATACGCGGCTCATTTGGCCTGCGCCTACACCAATGGTCATACCGTCACGGGCATAAACAATTGCGTTTGATTTAACAAATTTAGCTACTTTCCAGCAAAACAGTAAATCTTTAAGTTCTTGCTCAGAAGGCTGGCGCTTAGAAACAACTTTTAAGTCGCCTTGCGTTACCATGCCTAAGTCGCGGTCTTGAACTAAAATACCGCCGTTAACGCGTTTAATATCTTGGCCAGCTGCTTTACCTGTCCACTGTCCACATTCTAATAGGCGCACGTTCTTTTTAGCTTCAACAATTTTTGCAGCGTCGCTCGAAATACTAGGTGCAATAATTACTTCAACAAACTGACGGTCAACAATTGCTTGTGCAGTTGCTGCATCTAGCTCTCGGTTAAAGGCAATAATGCCACCAAATGCTGATGTAGGGTCTGTTTTAAAAGCGCGCTCGTATGCTTGTAGAATATTGTCGCCAATTGAAACACCACACGGATTAGCATGTTTTACAATTACGCACGCAGGTACGTCAAATTCTTTAACACATTCAAGTGCTGCATCGGTATCTGCAATGTTGTTAAACGAAAGGGCCTTACCTTGCAATTGAGTTGCTGTTGCAACTGATGCTTCAGCAATGTCATTTTCAACATAAAAAGCAGCATCTTGATGTGAGTTTTCACCGTAACGCATATCTTGCTTTTTAGTGAACTGCATATTGATAGTACGTGGGAATTTAGTCTCTACAGCAGCTTCCTCGGTGTAATCAGGCACCATTTTACCGAAGTAGTTAGCAATCATGCCATCGTATTGTGCAGTGTGCTCGTAGGCGGCAATCGCTAAATCAAAACGTGTTTTGTACGTTGTTGAACCATTGTTGTTTTGCATTTCGCTAATAACACGGTCGTAGTCGCTCGCGTTTACCACGATTGTTACATCTTTGTGGTTTTTAGCGGCTGCACGAACCATTGTAGGGCCGCCAATATCAATATTTTCAATGGCATCTTCAAGGCTGCAGTTTTCTTGAGCGACTGTATTCGCAAAGGGGTATAAGTTAACTACAACTATGTCGATAGCAGAAATGTTGTTATCTGCCATTACGCTTTCATCTTGTCCGCGACGGGCTAATATGCCGCCGTGAATTTTTGGGTGAAGGGTTTTTACGCGACCATCCATGATTTCAGGGTGGCCTGTGTGATCTGATACTTCAGTCACTTTTATGGCGTTATCAGCAAGTAGTTTACATGTGCCGCCAGTTGATAAAATATCAACGCCTTGCGCTTCAAGTGCGCGGGCAAATTCAACAATACCGGTTTTATCAGACACACTTAATAGTGCGCGACGAATGGGACGATGAGTATCCATTGTAGTTTGATTTCCTCAGTTAATGAGCTAGCTTAGAAGCGGGCATTTTAACTGATTACTACTCAAAAAACGACTTATAAAGGCTCAATAAGCGTGAGCATTTTGCAATTTAGTTAATAAACTGTAGGCATAAAAAAAGCACCCTAAGGTGCTTTTTTTGCAAAATACCAGTTGTATTGGATTAGTAAGTAGTAATAACGATAGAAAAACAAGTCTATAACAAGGCAAAAATTTTGCAGTGTAGTTATTCTACATAAAAAACTTTTAACGACGTTATGGGCTTGTTTAGCTCGTTAGAATACTTACGCTTTCAATATAATTGGTATTAGTTCATGCCGTATTTTTTAAGCTTTTTACGTAAAGTACCACGGTTGATACCTAGTAAAATTGCTGCACGAGTTTGGTTACCACGTGTATATGTCATTACTTCTTCAAGTAATGGCGCTTCTAGCTCTGAAAGAACAAGGTCGTAAACGTCTTGCACATCTTGACCGTTAAGCTGCTTTAAATAGTGGTGAACAGCTTTTTTTACTGCATCACGCAATGGCTGCGGTTTCTCGTGTGACTGAACATGAGGGTTAGTGATAAATGGAGAAGTCACGTTTTGTTCGAACATTATTAAGTCTCTTTCTTTCTTAGTTAGCTGCTAGTGTTTTAAAGTATTGCTCTAATGCGACGACCTGTGCCTGTGGGTTGTCGAGCGCATTAAATACTCGCCTAAACTGACCATCACTGTCATGGGTTTGCAAATACCAAGATACATGTTTGCGAGCAATTCGCGCTCCCATTGGCTCACCGTAAAACATATGGAGGTTTGTTAAATGCTCCATTAATATACTGCGCACCTCTGCAATAGCAGGTGGCTGTAAATGTTCCCCAGTTCGCAAATAGTGGTCTATCTCCCTAAATATCCAAGGGCGACCTTGGGCGGCTCGGCCAATCATAATGGCATCTGCACCCGTATAGTCTAAAACCTGTTTTGCTTTTTCTGGTGATGTAATATCACCATTGGCAACTACAGGAATCGACACTGAACGTTTTATATCCCTAATCGTGGCGTACTCAGCCTCACCTTTGTACATACATGCGCGCGTACGCCCATGTACAGCAAGTGATGCAATGCCATAACGTTCAGCTATTCTCGCAATCTCTACACCATTACGGTTATCCGGATCCCATCCTGTACGGATTTTAAGTGTCACAGGTATATCAACAGCATTAACAACTGCATCAATAATCTCTTCCACAAGTTCAGGAAACTGTAATAAGGCAGAGCCTGCGAGTTTCTTGTTCACTTTTTTTGCTGGGCACCCCATATTGATATCTATGATCTGTGCACCATTAGCAACATTGAATTGTGCGGCCTGCGCCATAAGCTCAGGATCTGCTCCTGCAATTTGCACCGCGCGTATACCCGACTCACCGCTGTGATCCATACGGTTCATCGACTTTTCTGTTTTCCAAACCTTAGGATTTGACGATAGCATTTCAGACACAGCTAAGCCCGCACCTAAGCGTCGACAAAGTTGTCTGAATGGTCTGTCTGTAATGCCTGCCATTGGCGCGACAATTACATTATTCTCAAGTTGGTATTTACCGATACGCACTATATTCAATAGGCCTCTTTTCAAGGGGCGCTAAGTTTACGGTTTTTTTCACAAAAATCAAAGGCTATAAATTGAACAAAAGTAACTTTTTTTTGCCCTTTTCGTATTGACATTTGATAACCACATGACAAGTAGGTTGATTTGTTTGAAATTCATACAGATTTTATTTTTTACAAGATAACTAGAAAATTTTTTGATATGTAAAAAAATAGTAAAGCCTGTTAAATACAGGCTTTACATGCATGTTTTGAGTTAATGCTCTAGATTTGATTGTTCGATTTATTACGCTTTTTTAGTGCCACTTACTCGAGTCCAATCACCTTCAACGGCAATGTCATCTAGTTCAATAAACGGTGCATAAATGTCAGCAACCGATTGTGCTTGTTCTTCTAAAATACCTGACATGGCAATTTTACCACCTGGCTTTAATAACCCTAAAATCACACTATGTAATTCGCGAAGTGGCTGGGCTAAAATATTGGCCACTACTATATCTGCACTAAACTCAGGTTGGTTTTCTGGAAGGTATACTTCGAGTTTGTCTGCAACACCATTTCGGTTCGCGTTATCAAGGCTAGCTTCAAGCGCTTGAGGGTCAATATCTATCCCAATCATACGCTCTGCACCTAGTTTTATAGCTGCAATACCTAAAATGCCTGAGCCACAACCAAAATCAACAACCGTTTTACCCGTCAGATCTTGGCTTTCTAACCATTTAAGGCACAAGGCCGTTGTTGCATGCGTACCCGTGCCAAAAGCAAGGCCAGGGTCTAGCAATACATTTACAGCATTAGGGTCAGGAATGTCGCGCCAGCTTGGGCAAATCCATAGTTTTTCGCCAAATTGAATAGGGTGGAAGTTATCCATCCATTCACGTTCCCAGTCTTTATCTTCAAGTTGCTCGATTTTGTATACTAAATTGTCTTTTAGCTCATCATGGCGCTTCAATAACGCAACGACTGCGTTCATATCATGATTAGCTTCGAACAGGCCAATAACTGTGGTATCAGCCCAGAACACAACGGTGCCAATTTTAGGCTCGTAGATAGGGGTGTCTTTTGCGTCAATAAAGGTTACTGAAGCGCTACCCGCTTCCATTAATAGATCGCTTACGGCATCAGCTGTTGCAGCATTGGCATTAATACGAATTTGGATCCAAGCCATGGTTATTTCCTTCAAATAGAAAAAAGGCCGCTATAGCGGCCTTTTTAGTTTATATAGTAGCGCTAAAATTATTTAGCGTCTAAAAAGCTTTTCAGTAAATCTGAGCGAGAAGGGTGGCGTAATTTACGCAGCGCTTTCGCTTCTATTTGACGAATACGCTCACGTGTTACGTCAAACTGTTTACCTACTTCTTCTAAGGTGTGGTCGGTATTCATATCAATACCAAAACGCATACGTAGTACTTTAGCTTCACGAGCTGTTAAGCCTGCAAGTACATCGTTAGTTGCGCCACGAAGAGATTCCATTGTTGCCGAATCGATTGGCGAATCAATAGTTGTATCTTCGATAAAGTCACCTAAGTGAGAATCTTCATCATCACCGATTGGTGTTTCCATTGAAATTGGCTCTTTAGCAATCTTAAGTACCTTACGGATTTTATCCTCAGGCATCATCATGCGTTCTGCTAATTCTTCTGGATTTGGCTCACGACCCATTTCTTGTAACATTTGACGAGAGATACGGTTAAGTTTATTAATCGTTTCAATCATATGCACAGGGATACGGATTGTTCTTGCTTGGTCAGCAATAGAGCGTGTGATTGCTTGACGTATCCACCACGTAGCATAAGTAGAGAACTTATAACCACGGCGATATTCAAACTTATCAACCGCTTTCATCAGACCAATGTTACCTTCTTGGATTAAATCTAAGAATTGTAAGCCACGGTTTGTGTATTTTTTAGCAATTGAGATTACAAGACGTAAGTTAGCTTCAACCATTTCTTTTTTCGCACGGCGTGCTTTCGCTTCACCTATGCTCATTCGACGGTTGATGTCTTTAATACGCTCAATGCTTAAACCTGTTGTTTGTTCAATAACAGATAATTTATTAATGCTACGAATGATTTCTGGCTTAACTTCTTCAAGTTTAGCTGAATACTTTTCGTTACCTGAAATTTCTAAATCAACCCAAGAAGCGTCAGTTTCGTTATTAGCAAAATGCTTAACGAATGTTTTCTTTGGTAATTTAGCAATTTGAACAGCTTGCTTCATGATTAGGCGTTCTTGAACACGAACACGATCCATCATTTCACGCATGTTATTTACCATGCGGTCAAACTGTTTAGGTATTAATTTAAATGTTCTGAAAAGCTCACCAATTTCAAAAATGGCTGCTTGTGATTCAGGATGCGAACGACCTTTAGCTTCAAACGTATCACGTGCTTTATTATATAAATCACGTAAATTTTCAAAATGAATACGAGCTTCTTCAGGATCTGGCCCTGTGTCTATCTCTTCTTCATCTTCATCATCGCTATCAGCATCATCTTTGTCATCTTTATCGTCGTCCTCAAGTTGCTTAGCACTTAATTCTGAACCGATGTTAGTTGCTGAAATTGGCGCTGTATCTTCATTAGGATCGATAAAGCCAACGATAATATCGCTTAAACGCATTTCTTCAGCTTCAAACTTATCCCACTGCTCTAGTAGGTAAGTGATTGCTTCAGGGTACTCTGCAACAGAAATCTGTACTTGATTAATGCCTTCTTCAATACGTTTAGCGATTACAATTTCGCCTTCACGTGTAAGAAGTTCAACAGTACCCATTTCGCGCATGTACATGCGAACTGGATCCGTTGTACGGCCGATTTCTTTTTCTACAGTCGCAAGGGCTGCAGCGGCAGCTTCAGCTGCGTCTTCGTCTGTCGTTGTTTCTTGCATCATTAATTCATCAGCATCAGGCGCGTTTTCGCTAACCTTGATACCCATGTCATTAATCATGCTTATGATATCTTCTACTTGATCTGAGTCTATAATGTCTTGTGGAAGGTGATCATTTACTTCTGCAAAAGTTAAGTAGCCTTGCTCTTTACCTTTCTGAATCAGAAGTTTTAATTGTGACTGAGGAGTTGGATCCATAGAGATTGTTTCTTCCACTCTGATAAGTTGATACAACAGGCGCCATCATGTAGTTTGCATTAAAGCTAACTAGAATAATGTGACGCAGTGAATAGCACAGTATAACAGTTTAAATCAATTTTGACTAGGGTCTGTTGGTCTTTCAGGATTAAAGTTTGTTCTATCCAAGGGTGGTTTAATCGCGGCGCGAGGTTTGTAACCTAGTGGGCTAAGTAAAAACCGAGCAACAAAGAGTAAACCTCCCTTGGGTCGAACCCAAAGGGCAGCGCGTGTTTGGTATTTATGCTGCGTTATCGCCTATTTATGTGGAATAACCACACTACATAAGCTATGTCTTGTCTAAATACCAAACACACTGCTGTAAACTTAACCTCGAAAGATAAACAGACCCTAACTGTTAGTCGCTTTTAACGCTGTCATTAACAAATGACACTCAAGCCTTTCATCGCTACTAAGGCCTTGTGTCTTGTCCTTTATTAATAAGGTCTCGAGTCGATAATTTAAACACTGATCTTCAATAAACTTGAAAGTATTTTTAAAAACCGTCTCTAAACGTTCTTCATTTATCTCATGTTGCCACGTTGCAAGCTTGATTAATGGCTCGTAATCTTCAGTTCCTCGAAAAAACTCGAGCAGTTGCGCAGTGGTCACATTTTCTTTTTCTAAAGCTTGTTCTTGTAATCGTAATAACAGCCCTATGCCAGCAATGTTCATTTGTGCAAGCTCAGGTAAATACGGCACACTTTTAGCTAAATTAGGGTGCTGGATCAATATACCGATAGCTTGGCGCATAGGTGTTATTTTAAATTTACGTTCAATAGAGTGTTGTTGTTTAGGCGTTTTTAAACGGCTATTCAACTGCTCACGCGTTCTGCCAATTAAGCGTCCTAATTGTTCAAGAATGTTTTCTTGATAAAACTCACTTGGAATTTTTTCAATTAGTGGAAGTGCTGCACTAAGAAGTTTAGCTTTTCCTGAATCGAGTGTTAAATCAACCTCTTGGCTTAATTTATTAAACAATACTTTGGTAAAGTCATCTGCTTGGCTTAGGCGCAATTCGAATTGCTCCTTACCTTCTTTTTGTACAAGCGAGTCAGGGTCTTCGCCATCTGGTAAAAATGCAAATTGTAGTGCTTTACCATCGTTTAAATAAGGGAGTGCATTTTCAAGTGCCCGCCAAGCAGCGTCACGGCCAGCCCTGTCGCCATCGTAACAACAGATTACTTTATCAGTAGTTCTAAATAAAGTGTGCATGTGCTCGCTTGTTGTTGCTGTCCCCAGTGATGCAACTGCATATTCAATCCCTTGTTCAGCTAAGGCGACAACATCCATATAACCTTCAACAATCATTACATGATCAAGTTTTTTATGGGCTTGCTTTGCTTCGTAAAGCCCATAAAGCTCAAAGCCTTTATGGAAAACTCGGGTTTCTGGCGAGTTTAGATATTTTGGCCCTTGGTCGGCTTGCATTACACGCCCACCAAATGCAATAACGCGTCCGCGTTTATCGCGAATAGGGAACATTAGGCGATCGCGAAAAAAATCAAATTGTCTGCCTGGTGTTTTTTCTGAAGCTAGCTTTAGCTCAACCAATTGCTCTTTTTGTTCTTTATTACGACCAAGCTGTAGGCATAGCCCATCCCATTCACTGGGTGCGTAGCCAATCATAAATTTTTTAACAGTTTCACCGCTTAAACCACGGCCTTTAACATACTCAATAACAGCAGCAGAATTACTATGGTGTTTTAATTGGTGCTGATAAAAGCGAGCAGTATGAAGCATTAAGTCGTAATCGGAGCGCTTTTGCGCAGCCGTACGCTCTGGTGCTGAATTTGCGCCTTGTTCTCGAGGTACTTCTAAGTTAAGCATGCTGGCTATTTCTTCAATAGCATCTACAAACTCTAGCTTTTCGTACTCCATTACAAACGAAATTGCATTACCATTAGCGCCACACCCAAAGCAGTGATAAAACTGTTTGTCTTGCGATACAGTAAATGAGGGAGATTTTTCGTTATGAAATGGGCAGCAAGCTTGATAATCCTTACCTGCTTTTTTTAGACCTACTTTTGAGTCTATCAGGTCGACAATATCGGTTCTGGCAAGTAAATCGTCTATAAAGTTACGTGGGATCTTTCCGGCCATTAGTAAAATACAGTCCTGAAATAATAAGAAGAAGAACGAATATGAAATTTACTTTTTTATACTTGCTTGATGCAAAATATAGTGTGCTTTAACTTACCAAAATGACAGCGAAATAAATAGGGAAGCTATAAAAAATTTCATTTTAAAGTAACCTAATCGGTGTACTTTTTATTAAAGTTAAAAACAAAGAAACCGAGCGCTAGGCTCGGTTTACTTCAATCATACTTTAATGTATGTGGGAGTATTAGGCAGTTAATCGTTGCTTAATTAAACCAGAAATCTTACCCATATCGGCTCGACCTTCAGCTTTGCTTTTGATTATACCCATTACTTTACCCATGTCTTGCATACCTGCTGCATTAGTATCAGCAATAGCCGCGTCAATGAGAGCAATTATTTCTTCTTCACTCAATTGTTGAGGTAAAAAAGTTTCAAGCGCTACTATTTCATTGGCTTCAATATCAGCTAAATCATCACGCCCAGCATCTTTGTACTGAGTGTAAGAGTCACGACGTTGTTTAACAAGCTTCACTATAACGGAGGTAATACCTGCGTCGTCTAGCGTTATTTGCTCGTCAATTTCACGTTGCTTGATTGCAGCAAGTACCATACGAATAGGGTTAAGACGTTGCTTGTCTTTAGCTCTCATCGCATCTTTTTGCGCATCTTTTAGCGTTATTAAGAGGCTCATTTATACAAGACCTAATATATTAGTATAATTTAACGCGACGAGCGTTATCACGAGAAAGTTTTTTCATGTGACGTTTAACTGCAGCAGCTTTTTTACGCTTACGCTCAGCTGTTGGTTTTTCATAGTGCTCGCGACGACGAACTTCTGAAAGGATTCCTGCTTTTTCACATGAACGCTTGAAGCGACGAAGTGCTACGTCAAACGGTTCGTTCTCTCTTACTTTAATTACTGGCATTAAAAATTCACCTACCTAAATTATGAGCGTTGCTCAAGTTGATCAAACATTGATCAAGTGGTTCAAAAATGGTGCGGTATTGTAATCCGAAGCAACACCACATGTAAAGGATAATATTAACAGAAACGCATTACGTTAAACAGTATTAATTTGCTTGTCGCTGGTACAGTTGGCAAAGTACTTGTCCTGCCTTTTTTTCTTTAATTAACAACCAGTTGGTTGGCGTTTCTAAGGCGGCTAGCTCTGCCTCTACTTCAACATAAATTAATGCGTCGTTGCTTAACCATTGGTTTTTTTCTAATAAATCGCAGGTTGTTTGCGCTAAATCTTTACGAAATGGTGGGTCAACAAATACAAGATTAAAAGCTTCGTTTGTGTTTTTTTGCTCTAAAAAGGAGAGCGAATTAGTATGTTTAACGTATGCGTTGTCGAGCTTTAAAGTGTTAATATTTTGTTCTAATTGCTTAGCAGCTAATGAGTCGAGCTCGATAAATGTAGCGCTTTTAGCATATCGTGATAGTGCTTCAAATCCCAATCCACCAGAACCTGCAAAACAATCAAGTACATTTGCGTCACGCGTATCTTGCATTAGCCAATTAAATACAGTTTCTTTAATTCGATCGGTAGTAGGTCTCAAGCCTTCTACGTTTTTAACAGGGAGTTTATGGCCTCGAAATTGACCACTAATTACTCTAATAAAGCCATCACTTGGCTTGTTAGTAGCTTTATTTTGCGTTGTTTTTTTTCTCATTTAGCTCACTAAAAAATGGTATATGGTATCTAGCTCAGATAATATTATGGGCGATTACGTGTAGCTTCATTTTTCAACCGCATTAAAAGTGTTACTATTGAACACTTACGTTTTGAATGGTTGTATTTATTAGCAACTATTGCTGGGCATTCCCAAGCTATTTCAAATTTTAGTTTATCAGATTTTTATAAGTGGTTATTAGCAAGTATGACAAAAAAAAGTAAATTCATGTCGTGGCTCGGTTTTGGCAAGTCAGATAAAAAAGAAGCAGAGCAAAAAGCAGCAGCTGATAAACAACAAGTATTAGCGCAAGAAGAGGCGCAGAAGCTAGAGCAAGAAAAACTAGCGCAGCAAGAAGCTGAAGCTGATCGTTTAAAAGCTGAGGCTGAAACAGAGCGCTTAGAGCAAGAGCGTATCGCTGCTGAAAAAATTGAAGCAACACGTTTAGAGCAAGAAAAACTAGCGCAAGAGCAAGCTGAAGCTGAACGGTTAAAAGCAGAGGCTGAAACAGAGCGTTTAGAACAAGAACGCCAGCGTGCTGAAAACGCGGAAAAAATTGCCATTGAGCAGGCCAATGCTGAATTACTTGCAAAACAGCAAGCAGATGCCGAGGCGCAAAGACAAGAACATGCGCAACGTTTAGCCGATCAAGAAAAAGAGATGCGCTTAGAGCAAGAACGATTAGCGGCAGAAAAAGTAGAGGCTGAGCGACTAGAGCAAATACGCCTTGAAAAACAAGATGAGGCGATCAAAGCCGAAAAGCTTGCAATAGAGCAAGCGAATGCTGAGTTATTAGCAAAAGAACAAGCGGATGCTGAAGCTCAAAGGCAAGAGCGAGCGAAGCGCTTAGCAGAACAAGAAGCGCAGATGCTTTTAGAGCAAGAACGCATTGCGGCTGAAAAAGCAGAAAATGAGCGCTTAGAGCAAGTACGTATTGCAGCTGAAAAAGCAGAGAATGAACGTTTAGAGCAAGAACGCATTGCGGCTGAAAAAGCAGAGAATGAACGCTTAGAGCAAGAACGCATTGCGGCTGAAAAAGCAGAGAATGAACGTTTAGAACAAGAACGAATTGCTGCTGAAAAAGCAGAGAATGAACGTTTAGAGCAAGAGCGTATTGCTGCTGAACTAGCAGAAAACGAACGCTTAGAGCAAGAGCGTATTACTGCAGAAGAAGCAGAAAATGAGCGTTTAGAACAAGAACGTATCACAGCAGAACTTGCAATTGAAGAAGCTAAAAAAGCCGAAAAGCCAAAAAAAGAAGGGTTTTTCTCTCGTCTTAAAAAAGGCTTGTTAAAGACTCGCGTTAATATAGGTTCTGGTTTTGCGTCTATTTTTAGTGGAAAAAAAATAGACGACGAATTATTTGAAGATCTTGAAACTCAATTACTCACCGCCGATTTAGGCGTTGATACCACCATGAAGTTGATTGATCGTTTAACTGATGCAGCGAACCGTAAACAGTTAAAAGATGGTGATGCGCTTTATGAGTTAATGAAACAAGAAATGGCTGCGATGCTTAAAACGGCAGAACAGCCTTTAGTCATAAGCGAAGATAAAAAGCCGTTTGTTATTTTAATGGTAGGTGTAAATGGTGTTGGTAAAACAACGACTATTGGTAAAATGGCTAAGCAATTTCAAAACGAAGGTAAGTCGGTTATGCTGGCTGCTGGTGATACGTTTAGAGCGGCTGCAGTTGAGCAACTTCAGGTTTGGGGCGAACGTAACAGCATTCCTGTTATTGCCCAACATACAGGTGCAGATAGTGCGTCGGTTGTCTTTGATGCATTCCAAGCTGCAAAAGCCCGTAATATAGATGTGTTAATTGCTGATACAGCAGGGCGCCTGCAAAATAAAGATAACTTAATGCAAGAGCTTGAAAAAATAGCTCGTGTAATGAAAAAGATTGATCCTGATGCGCCGCACGAAGTGATGCTAACTATCGATGCAGGCACAGGGCAAAATGCAATTAGCCAAGTAAACCTGTTTAATCAATGTGTTGGTTTAACTGGTATTACGCTTTCAAAACTTGATGGAACTGCAAAGGGTGGTGTTATTTTTGCGGTTGCAGATAAGTTTAATATTCCAATTCGTTACATTGGTGTTGGTGAAGGTATTGATGATTTACGCGCTTTTAAAAGCGATGATTTTATTGATGCGTTATTTAGCCAAGATGAGGACGACGTTTAATTTACCAAAAAAGGGAGCTAGCTCCCTTTTTAATTGCGAGGAATACTAATTTCATTAATGTGTTAATGGAGTTGGCATAATAAAAAGATGATAAATTTTCAGCAAGTAAGTAAGACCTATCCTGGAGGGCACCGCGCCCTCGAAAAAGTTAATTTTCATATTAAACCGGGTGAACTTGCCTTTTTAACTGGCCACAGTGGTGCGGGTAAAAGTACGTTGCTTAAGTTAATTAGCTTAATGGAACGTCCTTCAGCAGGTAGTGTATTTATCAACGGTGTTGATTTAAACAAAGTAAACTCGCGTCAAATTCCTTATGCTCGTCGTGATATAGGTATTATTTTTCAAAACCATAGGTTATTAGAGCGCTACACTATTTTTGATAACGTGGCATTACCTCTCATTATTGAGGGGACTCACCATAAGCAAATAGCTAAACGGGTCCATGGCGCGCTTGACAAGGTAGGCCTAATTGACAAAGTGAAATGTCATCCTTCAATGCTCTCTGGAGGCGAACAGCAACGAGTTGGTATTGCCAGAGCTATTGTAAACTCCCCACCAATTTTACTAGCTGATGAACCAACAGGTAATCTTGACCCAGAGCTTTCAATGGAAATACTAAAGTTGTTTGAAGACTTTAATAAACACGGTACCACTGTTCTTATCGCAACGCATGATTTGGGTTTGGTTGCACGTATGAAGTATCGTAGCTTAACCTTAAAAGATGGCCGTATGCTTCAAGACCCGCTTGCTGAGGGGGCACTATGAGTTTACTTTTTAAAGGTCGCCAAAATAGTAACGACAAGCAAAAAAAATCAGTATTAGCTGGCGGTTACTTTTTTATTATTAATATTTTTCGCCAAGGTGTGCATAGCTTAGGTGAAATGTGGCGCACGCCGCTTGCGTCTATGATGACTATCGCTGTACTTGGTTTGAGCCTAACGTTACCTGCAACACTTTACTTAGTCGTTAAAAACGTACAGCAAGTGAGTAGTGGCTTTGAAGAGGCGAGTGAAATATCGTTGTTCGTAAAAGAAAGTATGAACGAGCAAGAAACGCAAACATTAGTAAAGCGTTTAGCACTTTACCCAGAAGTGGAAAGTGTTGAGTTTATTTCAAAACAACAGGCATTAACTGAATTTAAAGATGTATCTGGCTTTGGGCAAGCTTTGGAGTATTTAGATAAAAATCCATTACCGGATGTGGTACTCGTTACTCCAACAAAACGTCACAGACACCCAAATGCCGCTAAAGTACTGCTAACTAAATTAGAAAGTGAACGTGAAGTTGATTTTGGTAAGCTCGATATAGCCTGGTTAGAGCGTTTAAATGCATTACTAGATTTACTCAAAGAAAGTGTAATAACTATCGCATTATTACTACTTACCTCAGTGACACTTATTATTGGTAACACCATTCGTTTGTCGATCATGGATAAAAAAGAAGAAATACAAGTAATGAAGCTAGTAGGCGCAACGAACACCTTTATACATGCCCCATTTTTGTGGACCGGTATTTGGTATGGTGTAATAGGTGGTTTGTTTGCCTTTATATGCGTAGGTCTGATGATGTGGTGGCTTTCAAGCGCTGTGAGCAGTGTGGCGGGGGTGTATCAAACAAGCTTTTCGTTAATAGGATTATCGCTTAATGAACTCGGCTTTTTAGTGTTACTTGCAACAAGCTTAGGATTTGTAGGCTCGTACCTTTCTGTAAATCGATATATTAAAGAAATAGAACCCGATAAAGTATAATAAACCCTGCAAACTATAAGTGAACCAACCCAGCTTGAAATGCGTAACGTATCGGACTGGGTTGTACCTCCCGTTATTAAAACTGTCATATTTGTGTACTATCCTCCCATAAAGTAATGAGTTGTAAATAAGGTGATGCGGTTAGGTTAACCTGCTGCAATCCCTCAATTCATCACTTATTCAGTCGCTTGTAGTAGACTAAACACATACTAAAAACTGCTTGATTTATACTTTTAAAAAGTTTTAAATTGGGGTTAGCACTCTTAGAGAAAGAGTGCTAAGATAGTTTCAAATGTTTATCACCGAGGTGAAAAATGAGTAAAGATTTATACGCAATGGCACTTACAGTCGGACAACAAAGCGCAAGCATGGACGGTTACCTTCAAGCGGTAAGCACTATTCCTATGCTTAAAGTTGAACAAGAGCAAGAACTTGCTAAAAGACTTCAGGAAGAAGGCGATCTTAGTGCTGCCAAGCAACTCATTATGTCGCATTTACGCTTTGTAGCACATATTGCTAAAAGCTACTCGGGATACGGCTTACCACAAGCTGACCTTATTCAAGAAGGTAATATAGGCCTGATGAAAGCGGTTAAACGTTTTGACCCTACAGTGGGTGTACGTTTAGTGTCGTTTGCAGTGCATTGGATTAAAGCCGAAATTCACGAGTTTGTTCTTAAAAACTGGCGCATAGTTAAAGTTGCAACCACTAAAGCGCAACGTAAATTGTTTTTTAATCTTCGTAAAAACAAAAAGCGTTTAGGCTGGTTCAACCAAGCTGAGGTTAGCACTGTTGCTAGCGAGCTAGGTGTGAGTGAAAAAGAAGTACGTGAAATGGAATCGCGCATGAGCGGCCAAGACATGGGCTTTGACCTAACTGGTGACGATAACGACGATGCACCAACAAGTACATACTCTCCAGTACAGTATTTAACAGATGGCGCAGCTGACTTAGCTGACGACGTTGAACAAGAGCAGTGGAAAGAGCAAGCGCATACCCGTTTATTTAGCGCACTTAAAACACTAGATGAACGTTCACAAGATATTGTTAGCGCACGTTGGTTGTCTGATGATAAAGCGACGCTTCAGGAGCTTGCACAAAAGTACAGTGTATCTGCTGAGCGTGTTCGTCAGCTTGAAAAAACAGCGATGAAAAAGTTACAAAGCGCTATGAGCTAATATTGCTCAAGCAGCAAAATTTAAAAAGCCCTGCATGAAAATGCGGGGCTTTTTGCTTTTGAGTAGGTTGGTTTGAGCGAAGCGAAACCCAACGATAAAATATCTAATCAAGTAATACCGATACTCTGCATTATCGAATGGTTATACCAATCCGCAATAATACTTAATCATTTTGCGGGGCTAAACGTGTCGCTACCTGCGTTAAAAAAGTCTCATTTAGAACAACTGAATAGTGAATTTTTTGCCTAGCTATCAACACGTTTTTCCGCCCTCAAAATAGACCACTTAATTAAGCGAATTGGTATTAGTTTATTATTCGGATATAGCATTATTTAAAGCTTATATTACCTAGCACTCACTCCCTTTCCCTCAGCATGCGCTAACTGAATGTACTTACGTTCAACTAATTGCGAAACAGGTACGAGTTCAAAACCTTGCTTAGTTAGCTCTGGTAAGGCATGGCGTAAAAACTCGATGGTTTCAGGGTAGGGGTGAGCAATTGCAATGGCAAAGCTATGGGAAATGGCTAGTTGTTTTAACTCTTCAAGCCTTAGCTGCAGTTGTTCTGGTGTAGTTATGTTGTCTAAAAACACTTGGCGACTAATATTAGCAACACCCAAAAAGTTAGCGGCATTTTGTGCCTGACTCAAATCGGTTGTGCGACTATCTAAAAAATATAAATGACGCTTTTTAAGTACTTCCATTGTCCACTTCATAGCTTGGCTTTTTTGCGTAAGCGCTGAGCCCATGTGGTTATTAACGCCTTTAACTTGCGGTAAACTAGCGAGAGCTGTTCCAAGAGTTTGCTGAAGCTGCTCTTTATTCATATTTAAAGTAAGCGCACCAGGCCCTAGTTCTTTACCGTTAAGTGCTTGCATAGGTACATGAAGCAATAACTCTTTATTTGATTGACTGGCAAGTGTTGCAAAAATTTGCGAATAAGGGGTATGGGGCAAAATTGAATACGACAATTGCCCAGGTAAGGAAAGGAACTCTAAGTCCCGTTGATGATAGCCTATATCGTCTATCACTATTGCTATTTGCTTGGCGCTAATTGTTGCAGAGCTAAAACAAATAGCTAATGTTAGCCATTTTATTATTTTCACGTTTATAGTTTTTATTATCTTTTTAGCTTTATTTATACAGCTTATACAAGCTATTGCATGCTGAGTAATTGTTTGGCTTTAACCAACTGTAAATCGGTTAGATTACCAGTAAGTAATTGCGCATTATTGTTAGTGTGTTCATTTTTTATTATAACGGCTTTATTACTTTGTGAAAGGTTTGTTTGATTAACCGCCACATCTGGGGTTATTCCTATTCCATCAATCGATTTACCTAACGGTGTGAAGTATTTCGCTGTGGTGAGCTTTAATGCGGTATTGCCATCACCGAGTGGAATGAGTGATTGTACAGAGCCTTTCCCAAAAGATTGGCTGCCAACAATGGTTGCTCGGTTATTATCTTTAAGTGCTGCTGCAAGTATTTCGGCTGCAGAGGCAGAATTTTCGTTTATAAGCACAACTATGGGCGCATTTTTTAGAATGTCTCCACGCTTTGCATAAAATGCTTGGTTAGCATCGTAAAAACGTCCTTTAGTCGTTACTATAGTGCCACTTTGTAAAAATAGGTCTGAAACAGCCACTGCGCTTTGTAATGTCCCCCCTGGGTTATCACGTAAATCAATTACTAAGCCTTTAAGTGGGTAGCCAAAATGGCTTTGCAGGGCGGCAACTTGTAGTGCAACTTCATGTAATGTGTGGTTAGAGAAGTTATTGATAGCTATGTAACCAGTTCCAAAATCTAAAAGTTCGCTTGTTACACTTTCGAGGTTTATTTGGCGACGTGTGACATGAAAAGTGAGTGGGTTTTTATTGTTATCGCGATTTACAATTATATCTATATTCGAAAATTCACTGTCTCTTATTAGTGTTGCTACTTCGTCGATAGTACGGTTTTGGGCTGCGTTGTTGTTTACACTTACAATAATATCGCCTGGTAAAATACCTGCCGCTTTTGCGGGCGAATTATTAACCACGTTAACAATAGTCATATTCTCGTCTATGTTCTTAACTTCTATACCAATACCTGTGTAACGACCATTTGTGTTATCAAATAATGAGGCTAATTCATACTCATTTAAGTACTTAGAATAGGAGTCGAGTTTTGAATATAAACGCTCAAACTGTTGGTTGTTATATTTAATATGGTGGCTATTTTGTAAGGTGAGATCTTCAACGTAATAGGTATGAATGTTGAAGAGTATTTCGTCTATTTGTTGTCTTTTAAGATCTTTAATTGAGCTTGCTAGTGCATTACTAGTAAAGGTAATTAGGGTTAGTAATACAAGCAAGTACAGACTTATATAAAAGTCTGCACTTTTTTTATTAACGGTATTTATTGTGTGTTTTTTAGTTGTCATCAGCTGCTCCAGGGCGGTGCAGCGATTTATCTAATTAAATACGTTTGCACCATTTTACAGGATTTACTGCGCGTCCTTTGTGGCGTATTTCAAAGTATAGACCAGAACTTGCCTGTCCGCCGCTTTGGCCTACTAAAGCGAGGGTTTCGCCTTCACGTACCATATCCCCTACATCTCTTAGTAGCGTTTGAGCGTGGCCATATAGGCTCATAAAACCTTCACCATGGTCTACAACAATTACCCATCCATAACCTTTTAGCCAATCGGCAAATACAACTTGCCCGTTGTGCACGCTATTAATATTAGTGCCTTCTTTTGCACCAATTAATACGCCTTTCCAATCAATACCACCATGTTTACGTTGGCCGAATGTGTGCTCTAACTTGCCTTTGCTCGGCCAGTCTAATTTTCCCTTACTCTTATTTAGGCCAAGTAATTCTATTTTTTGTGTTTTTTCTTTTTCGAGCTCTTTAATCGTTGTTACTAAAGTTTGTTGGTTTTCTTTTAAATAATTTATTGAGCTTTTAGTGCTGTTGAGCTGAGCTTGTAAGTTTTTAAGATTAGCTTGGCGTTCACTTTGTGCATTAAGTAATGCAGTTTGACGTCTTTTTTGTTCATCAAATAAAAGCTCTAGTTTTTCTTGTGTTTTAACAAGCTCTTCTTGGTTTTGTACTATTTGCTGTTGAAGATCTTTTAGATCTTCGATTTGTTCAATACGGGCTTTATTTAAGTAATTGTAATAGCTAAGTGTGCGCTCAAACTTGGCTGTGTCTTCTTGATTCAACAGCATTTTAGAGTAGTCGTCGCCACCGGCCATATAGGCACTTTTGAGTTGCGCGGCTAAAATTTTCTGAAACTGAGTGTGCTTTTTATCGAGCTCATCGGCTTTACTTTGTAACTCTTTTTGCTGTGTTTTAGTCTCTTTTACGGATTGCTCTGCCATGTTAAGTGCTTTAGCATTTTTAGCTATATCGAGTTCATGGCTTTTTAGATTTTTTTGTAGCGACGCTATTTTTTTTCTTTGGGCGTTATATTCAGCTTGGCTTTGCTCAAGTGCATTTTGAACCTCTGATAAGTCTTTTTTAGTACGATCTTCATTAGCAACTGCAGATGCAGCCACTAATGAAGTTAGTATCAAACCGCACTTAATTAACCGGTTAATACGTTTGTTCATGTATTATTTCAACATCATGATAGGCGTACCAGTCATTTCTTTTGGTTGCTCCATACCCATTAAGTGAAGCATTGTTGGGGCTACATCACTCAAGGCTTTACCTTGCATTGGCTCTGCATCGCGACCAACATAAATAAAATGCACAGGTTCGCTAGTGTGGGCAGTATGTGCTTGGCCTGTTTTGAGATCAGCCATTTGCTCAGCATTACCATGATCGGCTGTAATTAGTGCTTCACCACCAAACTCTTCTAGCGCATCAACAACACGTCCGATACAGCTATCTACAGCTTCACAAGCTTTAACAGCGGCTTCAAATACACCTGAGTGACCAACCATATCGCCATTAGGGTAGTTACAAATAATAGCATCGTATTTACCGCTTTTAATTGCTTCTACCAGTTTGTCGGTTAGCATTTCTGAGTTCATTTCAGGTTGTAGGTCGTAGGTTGCTACTTGCGGCGAAGGAATTAGCTCGCGTGTTTCACCTTTAAATTCGCTTTCACGTCCGCCACTAAAGAAAAACGTAACGTGTGCGTATTTTTCGGTTTCTGAAATACGAAGCTGTGTTTTATTATTTTTTTCAAACCATTCACCAAGTACGTTTATTAGTGGTGTAGGTCCAAATGCAACAGGTGCGTCTATATCGGCTGCATACTCTGTCATCATTACAAATGCGCTAAGCTCTGGCGTTCTTTTTTTAGTAAAACCATCAAATTCAGGCTCAACAAAAGCGCGAGTAATTTCGCGGGCTCTATCTGCTCTAAAGTTAGCAAAAATAACGGTGTCACCATCGTTTATTGAAGCCGGAGTGGCACCTGTTGGCGTAATAGTCGTAGCTGCTACAAACTCGTCGTTTTCGTCGCGCTCGTACGCTGCATTAAGTGCTTCAACACCATTATCAAAATTAAAGTCGCCTTCGGCGAGCGTCATTACGTTGTAAGCTTTTTCTACACGGTTCCAACGGTTGTCTCTGTCCATTGCGTAGTAACGGCCAATAAGTGATGCTAAACGTCCGCACTTAAGTTTACTAAATAACGCTTCAATTCGTTCAATTGATGCTTTTGCGCTACGTGGAGGTGTGTCACGGCCGTCTAAAAATGCATGGAAATAGACTTCTTTAGCACCACGTTTTGCCGCCAGCTCAATACTTGCAACTATATGATCTTCATGGCTATGCACACCACCTGGGCTTAAAAGACCCATTATGTGAACCGCTTTACCAGCACTTACTGCTTTGTCTATGTTTTCAACTAAGGCTGGGGTTGAATCAAACTCGCCATCGTTAATTGCTTTGGTGATACGGGTAAAATCTTGATACACAATGCGCCCTGCACCTAAGTTTACATGGCCAACTTCTGAGTTACCCATTTGACCATCAGGAAGACCAACATCTAAACCCGAAGCCGATATTAATGTGTGTGGGCGGGTGGCCCATAAGTTGTCTAATACAGGTGTGTTAGCTGCAAGAATAGCATTACTTTGCGTATCTTCGCGGTGTCCCCAACCGTCTAAAATCATTAATACCAGTGGTTTTTTATGCTCTGTCATAATAGCTCCTGAAAATTAGTATCTGTTGATGGATACTGTGCACCTAAAAAGGTTTATTAGCGTGGTTTTAGCATACCGTGTTTTTAAGCTAGGATCAGCATTGAAAACAAGATATTAAATTTTTTCACTTATACCTCATTGACTAACCTGAACTCTGCTTGAGATAGATTTATTATCCAGAGTTCTTGTTAACTATATATGGGGGGGCTTTATCGTTTTTTAAACGCCTCTAAGTGCTCCTAAACTCGCATTTTAGGTTGGTTTGGGTATACTTGCGTGGCTAAAGTACAAAATCCTTAAAACATCACGTTTTAAAACATAATTTCATAGTGGAAGTAGAATGGAACAATATATTGAATTTATTACAAATCATCCCATTTTAAGCCTTGCTTGGGTTGGTATTGTTTTCCTTATTGTTAGTGGCTGGATAAAAAGTAAGCTTTCAGCTGTTCGTCAAATAAATCCCCAGCAGCTTACGTTACTTATTAACCGTGATGACGGTCAAGTAATCGATATACGTGCGCAAAAAGAGTTTAATGCAGGGCGTATTTCTGGTGCTGAGCACTTAAGCCCAGAGAATGCGAAAAAATCTGACTTTTCAAGCCTTGAAAAGTACAAGACTAAACCCATTATAGTTGTATGTACTACAGGTATGACTGCCCAAGGTACTGCAGCCGCTATGAGTAAAGCTGGTTTTGAACGAGTTTACTTATTAGCAGGTGGCATGGGTGCGTGGCAATCTGCCAGCTTACCAACTACAACAGGTCGCTAATCAGTTTAGCTAGGCCGATAGAGGATTTATTATGAGTAATGTTGTTTTATACACCAAGGCGTATTGTCCATTTTGTCAGCGTGCTCTTTCGCTTTTAAACAGCAAAGGCGTTGAATACACAAATTATGATATTGGTGTGCAGCCTGAGCTACGCGATGAAATGATTGCCAAAGCAGGTGGTGCAAGCACAGTACCGCAAATTTTTATTAATGATGAACATATCGGTGGCTGCGACGACATGATGGCTATTGAAGCGCAAGGTAAACTTGACGCTAAGCTAAACGCTTAATTTAATTATAATAACGAACAAGTTAGGAATAACAATGAACGAAGAAAATCAAAACGTAGCAGCTGCTGAAGCTGGCGCACAATTTACTATTCAACGCATTTACACTAAAGATGTATCGTTTGAAACGCCAAACTCTCCGGCCATCTTTCAAAAAGAATGGACACCAGAAGTTAAGCTAGACCTAGATACACGCTCAAACAAGTTGGACGAAGGTGTATTTGAAGTTGTTTTAGCGCTAACTGTAACTGCATCTATTGGTGAAGAAACTGCGTTCTTATGTGAAATTCAACAAGCAGGTATTTTTACTATTGCTGAAGTTGAAGAAGTGCAACTTGCGCACATGCTAGGTGCATTTTGTCCTAACGTGTTATTCCCATATGCACGTGAAGCTGTTTCAAATCTTGTTAACCGTGGTACTTTCCCACAGCTTAACCTTGCGCCAGTTAATTTTGATGCGTTATTTGCACAATACATGCAACAACGTACTGCGCAAGCTGACCAGGCTTCAGCAGACGCATAACTTATGAGTACAGCAACTACAGCTGTTACTGTATTAGGGGCGGGGTCTTACGGCACCGCCCTTGCTATTTGTTTAGCCCGAAATGGTCACCAGGTGACACTTTGGGGAAGAAATAGCGACGACGTTGCCACGCTTGCAGCTGAGCGGAAAAATCAACGTTACTTACCTGATGCTCCTTTCCCAGATACTCTTACTCTTGAAGCTAACCTACAACATGCCGTTGCTAGCAGTGCTATTGTACTTGTTGTTGTGCCAAGCCATGCTTTTGGCGACACGCTTGCGCAGATAAAACCTGCATTGCAAGAGGGTGCTAAAGTAGCGTGGGCAACTAAAGGGCTTGAGCCTAATACTGGACGTTTGTTACAAGAAGTTGCTTTGCAAGAATTGGGTGATGACATACCACTTGCGGTACTTTCGGGTCCTACGTTTGCAAAAGAAATGGCGATGGGGTCACCTACAGCTATTTCAGTGTCTTCTACGTCACCTGAATTTGCGCAGCAACTGGCTGATTTACTTCATTGTGGTCGCTCATTCCGTGTGTATAACAATGATGACTTTATTGGTATACAGCTCGGTGGTGCGGTTAAAAATGTAATTGCAATTGGTGCCGGTATTTCGGACGGTGTAGGTTTTGGTGCTAATGCGCGTACCGCGCTCATTACCCGAGGCCTTGCAGAGCTCACTCGTTTAGGTTGTGCTCTGGGTGCTAAGCCAGAAACCTTTATGGGAATGGCAGGCCTTGGTGATTTAATACTAACCTGTACAGATAACCAATCACGTAATCGTCGATTTGGTTTGGCGTTAGGTAAAGGCGAGAGTGTTGATGCTGCTATTGAGTCTATTGGCCAAGTAGTTGAAGGCTTTAGAAACACTAAAGAAGTGTATTTACTAGCGCAGCGTGCTGGCGTAGAAATGCCAATCACAGAGCAAATTTATAAAGTACTTTATGAAAATAAAGACATGAAAGAAGCCGCTATGGCTCTTTTAGGACGAGAACAACGCGCTGAATAAGCGCTTGAGCTAGGCCTTAACTAAAAAACCGACATTATGTCGGTTTTTTATTGCCTAACGGATTATATTTACTGGGCGTTAGGGAAGCCCAACTGACGCCACGACTCGTAAACAAACACGGCGACTGCATTTGACAGGTTCATACTACGGCTATTTGCTTGCATAGGAATACGAACACGCTGATCGTTTGGTAATGCTTGAATCATTTCATCAGGCAGGCCGCGTGTTTCAGGACCAAATACCAAGCAGTCGCCAGCTTCGTAACTTGCTTCATGATGAAACTGACTGCCTTTAGTTGTACAGGCATACACTTTTTTAGGTTTGCATTTTTCAAGGTAGTCCTCAAAAGAGGCATGGCGTTGAACATGGCTAAATTCATGGTAATCAAGGCCCGCACGTTTCACGCGTTTATCGTCCCATTCAAAACCTAATGGCTCAATTAAATGTAATGCATAGCCAGTATTGGCACATAGGCGAATAATATTACCTGTGTTAGGCGGTATTTCAGGTTGGTATAAAACAATATCCAGCATAATGAGCCTTATAAAATAATCTGTAGTTTGACGAAGGGCAGTATACACGAAACCTTTTAAAAAAATGATATACTCAACACATTCAATACAGTGATTAATGGATACACGCGTGCATAACCGTAGCTACGAATTTTGGGTTAAAACTTCCAGCATTGTTACCATGGTCATGGTTAGCTTAATGATCGGCGCAAAAACATGGGCCTGGCTGGCTTCTGGCTCGGCCTCAATGCTTGGCTCGTTAACTGATTCGTTAATGGATATTACTGCCACCGCAATGAGCTTTTTAGTGTTGGGTTACGCACTGCGCCCAGCGGATGATGACCATAGGTTTGGGCACGGAAAAGCTGAAGCACTTGCAGGACTAGGCCAAGCCGCATTTATTGCAGGCTCAGGTTGCCTACTAGCTTTTCATGGTATTGAGCGATTATTTAACCCTATACAGTTAAGCCATTCTTTATTAGGTGTGTGGGTAAGTATTTTTGCTATTGCGTGTACGCTCGTCATTGTATTTGTACAAAATAAAGTGGTTAAGTATACCGATTCAATTGCTATAAAAGCCGACTCAGTACATTACAAAGGCGATTTAATATTAAACGCTGCTGTGCTGTTAGCTATTTTGTTAGCTTATTATGGCGTGTTGTATGCAGATCCTATTTTTGCAATAGGTGTAGCGGGTTACTTACTTTATAACAGCTGGGATATAGCTCGCGATAGTGCTGATCATTTAATGGATAAAGAACTCCCTGATGATGAAAAACAAAGCATATTTGACATAGCCAGAGCCCATGCCGATGTACATGGTGTGCATGATATTCGTACTCGCCAAGGTGGAAAAGTTAAGTTTATTCAAATGCACTTAGAGCTTGATGATCATCTAAGTTTGATTCGCGCGCACAATGTGGCTGATGAAGTAGAGGCAATGCTCAAAGAACGTTTTGAGTCGGAGGTAGATATACTGATCCACCTCGACCCTTTGTCAGTACTTGTTAAGCCGTCACCGAATCACAAAATTGATAAAAGTTAGTTAATAGCGGCTTTCGAATTTCGTCACGTTCAAAAAGTAGCTCGTGTTTAGCGCCTTCAAAACTCTCAATCGTTGCATGAGCATGCCTTTTTGCAATACTGTACTGTGCTTCGTTGTTTACCACTGTATCGCTAGCTGCACTTGCTATAAACAAAGGGATTGGTACGTTTAGGTTATCAACAGACTTTAAAAACGATATCGTAGCTGCTAGCCAGCCAAACGTAACGCCACCTAATTGTATGTTAGGTTCTAATTTATAGGTTTGCCTAAAGTAGGTGTAACGCTTCTCGCTGCTAGTAAGTACGTTTTCGGTAAATGGGATCGGGTTGTAGTTGCCTTGTCCAAATGCATAGCAAGAGTGTAAACCAAGTAAAGTGGCTAATTTAACAATAAACTTCGTTGGTATTTTTGGTACGTCTTTTGTAAAAATATCAAACATAGGAGCAGACAAAAACACGCCTTTATAGCTATTTTCAAATTTTGCTAAATAATCAATAGCAATGGCGCCACCCATTGAGTGAGCCAGCATGACTTTTTTACCTTGCCAATGTTTTGAAACTATTTGCTGATCAAAGTTATTTAGGTCACTGCTGTAGTTATTATAATGTTTTACAAAGCCTTTATGTTTATTTTTAAGGTGCCTGTAAGAGCGGCCCTGACCTTGATGATCCATAATAAACACAGCAAAATTATTACAATACAGCTCCCAGAGTAGTTCTTTATATTTTTCTAGGCCTTCAATACGCCCTGTACTTACTACTATTGCGGTTGTCGCGTTTTTAGGGATTGCGTATGCGTAAAATAGCTTTCCTGATGGCGTATCTAAGTAGCTTTTAATTAAATTTGAAGTATAAAAAACATTAATGGCCTCTTGATTGCTCTCAAGCTGGGCTTCTGAACTATAAAACATGCTTTACTCTTTTATTAATGGCAAGGTTATATTAGCACACAAGCCACCTAGTTCTTTATTTGATAATACTAAACTGCCACCATGCGCAGTAATAGCATTTTTAGCAATCGCCAGCCCTAAACCCGTACCACCACTTACGCGATCCCGCGCATCTGATTGCCTAAAAAAGGGCTCACAAAGCTTGCCCAGTTGGTCATCGGGCACACCAGAGCCATCATCACATATTTCTATATAAATGGCATCTGTATGCTTTAGGGCAATGCTAATAGTCTTATTTGCGTATTTAATAGCGTTGCGTAATAGGTTTTCAAGTGCGCTGGCAATAAGGCCTTCGTCGCAATTAATATTTACGTCTACAGTGCCCACTATATTTAGCTGCTTATTATTTTGTTTTGCTTCAAACTGCGCATCGTTAATAACGTGATCTACAATTATTTGTAATGATTGTTTTTGCAGTGAAAGCGCTTGGCTTTTTGCTTCTAAGCGAGAAACTTGCAGCACGTCGGCAATCATCTTATCAAGTTGGTTTGCTTCTTTTTCTATGCGTAATAAATACGATTGGCTAGCGTCGTTAGCTTGCATTTGCGCAAGACCGGTAGCCATTTTTAAACGCGTAAGGGGCGAGCGTAACTCATGTGATATGTCGGCTAATAAGCGTTTTTGTGAACTAATTAAAAGCTCTAGCTGATTGGCCATGCTGTTAAAGTCTCGCCCAAGTATTCCCAGCTCATCTTTTCGGTTTACAGAAATGTCGGCTCTTGCGCTTAGGTTGCCCGCTGATAGTTTAATAGCTGCTTTTTTAAGACTATTTATAGGGGCTATTAAGTTACGGCTAAATACAAAGCTTAAAATAAGAGAGGCAACAATTGCGATGACTATTTTCATCCAATTAGGCATAAGCTTAAAGCGCATTAATAGCGGCGGTTGATGGTTAATATCTATTTCATAAAGATAAAAACTCCCTTCAGGCACGTTTATGTTAACAGGGCCGAAGGCTTGATATTTTTCAGTAAAAATAATTTGTGGTGACATATTTTGAGTAAAGTTTAATAAACTTAAGTCGATGCTCTCTGGCACCTCTTTACTACTAAGGGAGTCTTCGCTTTGAGCTGCGCTTAAGTATAAAAGTTTACGCTTTGATAGGCGAGGGTGTACTAATACATCGCTTAGGCTGCGCTTATGTTTAATAGCAGTGCGCTCAATACTTTTGGCGGTATATATTAAGTTTTTTTTCATAGGGCCATAAAGCGGCTCGTTAGTTACCGCGTTAATAGCGGTAATGTTACTTAAAAATATAAGCGCTGCAACGGTGCCGATTATAGTTAACCAAAACCAAATAAATATTTTAAAAAACAGGTAGTGCCCAGGGTGTTTTAACCAAGCAAAGTAAGTGCTTTTATTCGCCTTGGATAAAGACATAACCCGTACCTCTCATTGTTTTAATTCGCTCACCTGGAATATGCTCTGCTATTTTTTTGCGGATATTACTTACATGCATATCGATAGAGCGATCAAAAGAAGCTAAACGCCTACCTAGTACTTCTTCACTAATTTGCTCTTTACTAACCACTTCACCTGCATTTTTACACAATAGCGTGAGTATTTCGTACTCTGTACCAGTAAGCGTTAGTGTAGAGCCGTCTATTGAGGCTTCTCGAGCTGCAAGGTTAACAGTAATGCCATTAACGAGTAACTTACTCGTTGTAGCTATATTTAAACTATTAATGTGCTCTATACGGCGAGTTATCGCTTTTACGCGGGCTAGTAATTCACGATGATTAAAAGGCTTTGGAATGTAATCGTCAGCGCCTAGCTCTAGACCAAAAATACGGTCAAAGTCTTCACCTTTTGCTGTAAGCATTATTACCGGTGTGAGTTTTGTTTGCCTAAGTTGTTTAAGTACTTCAAAACCATCAAGCGTTGGTAACATTACATCTAGCAATATAAGGGCGTAGTCATTTGCTTGTGCTAGTTTAAGGCCTTGTTCACCGTCGTGTACGCTTTGTATTTCAAAGCCTTGGGCAGTTAAATATTCACTTAATAGCTCACAAAGGCCAGTGTCGTCATCAATCATTAATAGTTTCATTTACAAACCCTTAGAGTTGTTTATAGCGTTATTTTACCCGCTAAATAGTGCAAAGGTGAATCTTTACACAACCTTTACACTGCTTTGCGTTACTTTGCGTTGAGTTAGGTATAGTTAACTCACTGGCTTAGCAGCCACAACCAACCCAATATTAAGGTAATGATTATGACTAAATTAAACACACTTTCAAAATTAGTACTTATCTGTGGCTTAGCAACAGCAACGCTTGGTGCTGGTAGCGTGTTAGCTAAAGGCGACGGACATAAGCAAGGCCATTCTCAAGCTCGTTTTTTACTTTCTGAGCGCGGCGTTGAAAAATTAAACCTAACAGATGAGCAGCAAACTAAGCTAAAGGCTATTTTTGAAGCGCAAAAAACACAAATGAAAGCACTGCGTGGCGACGATAAAGAAGCCCGTAAAGCGATGCGTGAAGCGCACAAAGCAAAAATGGATGCATTACTTTCGGCTGCAACATTTGACGAAAATGCAGCAAAAGAGCTATTAAATGAACGTCATGAAAAAGGTGAGCAATTTGGTTTAATTAAACTAAAAACACAACACCAAGTAATGCAAGTGCTTAACGCTGAGCAAAAAGAGAAGTTTGCTAAAATGCAAAAGCGTATGAATAAAAAGCACCGTAAACAAAAAAGTTAATTTTACTTTTTTGTAAATACTAAAAAACCAGCGTAATGCTGGTTTTTGTATTTAGGGCATTATGAAGATAAATTATTTAAAAAAGTCATCTTCATTTTTAGCCATCATTGCCTCAATATCTTCTATCATGTCTTGGCTAAACTCTTCAGCCGAGGTGATTGGTGCAGAAATTTTATTATTTTCGAACGACCATTCACCTAAATCAATTAGTTGGCAGCGCTTTGAGCAAAAAGGGCGAAATGGGCTTTGCTCTGACCATTCAACTTTAGTTTTACAGGTTGGGCAGTTTACAACAGTAGGCATAAATTACTCTCTACAAATTTTTGGTGCATATTACATTACTTAGATATGAGTCTCTAGCTATAAGGCTCTGAGCTTAAAGCTTAGAGCCTTATATCTTTTACTGTGGGCCATTAAAAATTGGTTACGCGGTTAATTTCACCAAGGGATGTAAGGCCATCGGCTGCTTTGCGTAAACCCGATAAACGTAAATTATTAAAACCGGCTTTAAGTGATACCTCTGCTATTTCAAGCGAATTACCACCGCGCATAATAATTTGGGCTATTTCAGGAGTAATTTGCATTACTTCGTAAATACCCACACGCCCTTTGTAACCATCAGTACAGCTATCACACCCTTTAGGCATATATAACGTCATTTCTTCAATTTGCTCGGCACTAAATCCTTGGCGAGCAAGTTCTTCACTCGGAAGTTGTTCTGGCGTTTTGCATTTAGGGCACAAGCGACGTGCTAAACGCTGGGCTATAATTAAGCTAATCGAACTTGCTACGTTATAAGCGGGTACACCCATATTTAATAAACGAGTGATTGTTTCCGGCGCTGAGTTTGTATGCAATGTTGATAAAACCAAGTGACCTGTTTGCGCCGCTTTTATTGATATTTCTGCGGTCTCTAAGTCACGTATTTCACCTACCATAACTACATCAGGATCTTGACGTAAAAATGCGCGCAGGGCGTTGGCAAAAGTCATGTCGGCTTTAATATTTATTTGTACTTGGTTTACACCTTCAAGGTTAATCTCAACCGGATCTTCCGCAGTACTAATATTACGCTCAGGCTGGTTTAATATATTTAAACCTGTGTATAGCGATACTGTTTTACCAGAACCGGTGGGCCCTGTTACTAGTATCATCCCTTGAGGCTGGGCAAGCGCATCCATGTAGAGCTTTTTCTGCTCAGGCTCATAGCCTAATACATCAATGCCTAACATAGCGCTTGATGAATCAAGAATACGCATTACTATTTTTTCGCCCCACAAGGTAGGCATGGTACTTACACGAAAATCGATACTTTTGCGTTCAGTAATTTTTAGCTTAATACGACCATCTTGAGGTTTGCGTTTTTCGGCAATATCGAGTCTCGACATAACCTTAATACGCGCAGAAAGCTTGGTGGCTAATGTATTGGGTGGGCTTGCCACTTCATGCAAAATGCCATCAATACGAAAGCGAATACGGTACTTGTGCTCATATGGTTCAAAATGTAAATCAGAGGCACCTTTTTTAATGGCATCCATTAAAATTTTGTTGATGTATACGATGATAGGCGCGTCGTCTTTATCATCATCTTGTGGTGCTGTATCTCTTTGGCTTTCTGAGTCTAAATCAGCAAATTCTTGAAACTCGTCATCAGTTAGATTTAAGCTGCCAGTGGCATCTAGTAATTGCTCTATTTTGGTATCGAGTTGAATATAATCAACAACAACAATTTCGCATGAAAGACCGGTACTAAACTCAAAGTTTTCGAATGCGCCGTAATCTGTTGGGTCTGATGCAGCTATATAAACTTTTCGATCTTTTTGAACAAGCGGCAAAATATGATGTTTACGTATAAGTTTTTCTTTTACGAGGTCGGCCGGGATTCTTGTAGGATCAAAGTCTTTTAAATCAAAATAAGGTACGCGAAACAAGTCGATACATTGTTCAGCTAAATCTTTACTATCGATTTTTCCACATTTAGAAATAAGCTCAGCTGTTGAGGCAAATTCATTTTGTTTGTTTTTAACCGTGTCGGCATCAATGCGGCCAAGGGTTATAAATTTTCTCAATAACGGTGAGTTAATATTCATTGCGCACCTGTTTTATTCCTTCAATAGTAAGCAATTTATCAGAAAAAAGAAGGGGATTACATCACCTTTCATTCATTGTTGTGATTTTACTAACTAAAATACGAGTTTGTGTGAGTTAGGACAGTGTTATTGTGAGTTAGTTTTGTTGTGTAATGCATATTGTAGGTACTTTTTATGAAGATCAACAAGTTCTATATTCACTAGGTTTAAACTACGGTCGTTATTTAAAATATCATCCGCTTTTTGTTGCTTATCATCACGTGACATTTGCGAGGCAATAATACTTTTAACTTGCTCACTACTTGTGTTGTCACGTTTTGCTGTACGCGCTACTTGTACAGAGGTTGGTACGTCAATAAGTAAGGTATGGTCGCAATATTTATCAAGGTTGTTTTCAAACAATAAAGGCGCTACTAAAACAACATAAGGGCTAGTTGCATTATTTAAATCGTTTAGTATTTTTGCGCGAATAAGAGGGTGTAGCAACGCATTAAGCCATTCTTTGTCACTGTTGTTAGTGAATATTTTTGCGCGCAATTCTGCTCTATTTAATGTGCCATCAGGCAATAAAATATCTTTGCCAAAGTGTGCTGTAATCGCTTTTAGCCCTTTGCTATTTGGGAGTACGACTTCACGCGCAATTATATCGGCATCAACTATTGTAATACCAAGCTCTTCAAACATGTTACTGATGGCCGTTTTACCACAGCCAATACCGCCTGTTAAGCCTAATACCCAGCTGTTTACTTTAGTTATTTGCTCACTCATTTTAATAACCTATTAAATTAAAATAAGCGCCTTGAATTTGGTTGCCCCAAAGCATGGTGATCCAGCCTGCTATCGCTAAATAAGGGCCAAAAGGGATAGGGGTCGCTTTGTCTTTACCTTGTATGCTCAACAGCGCAATACCTATAATGGCACCTACTACGCTCGAAAGCAGAATAATAGTAAGCAATGACTGCCAGCCAAGTAACGCCCCAAATACAGCAAGCAACTTAAAATCGCCATAACCCATGCCTTCTTTACCGGTTAATAACTTAAATAGCCAAAACACGCTCCACAAACTTAAATAACCGCAAGCCGCACCAATAATGGCATCTGTAGGTGTAATTGTGTAACCCATTACAGAAGCAATAAGTGCAAGCCATACTAGCGGAAGTGTAAGTTGATCTGGCAGTAACATGTGGTCAATATCAATAAAGGTCAGAGCTACCAATATCCACGTTACAAAAATATATAAAAGGGCTTGCTCGGTCGCACCAAAGCTATAGGCAACAATTAAACTTAATAGGGCAGTAATTAGCTCTACAGCAGGGTATCGGACCGAAATAGGATTACTGCAGCTTGCGCATTTACCTTTAAGTATTAACCAACTAATAATAGGAATATTCTGCCAAGGCTTAATGGCTGTTTTGCATTTAGGGCAGGTAGAGTTGGGTTTTACTAAGTTAAAAGGCTTATTGATATTGGCTTGTTTAGATTTATTAGCTGTAAGCTCATCATCTAGCAATATGCGGCATTCGCTTTGCCACTCACGTTGCATCATCAGTGGTAAGCGATAAATAACCACATTTAAAAAACTACCAATACACAAACTAATTAAGCCAATAGTGGTTAAATAAAACCACAACTGGCTTTGCATTACTTCAATAATACTTTGCATCATATTACCTGAAAATTATTTTAAAAATTAAGCGTTTAAAAATTAAGTGAAATTATTATCACAAAGAGAAGTGAAAGAGAGTAAATGAGAAGACATTAATAGCTATGCCTTACCAAAAAGTAAGCCTCTCTTTTATTTCCTGTAAATTGTTGTTTTTGAAAATTAAATTACAGAACCTAATTGGAAAATAGGTAAATACATTGCGATAATTAAGCCACCAACAAGTACACCCAGTACGGCCATAATGAGAGGCTCAAGCAGGCTTGAAAGGCCATCTACTGCATCATCAACTTCTTGCTCGTAAATAGTCGCTACTTTAGCAAGCATACCGTCTAGTGAGCCAGATTCTTCACCAATCGCAACCATTTGTATTACCATATCAGGGAATATTTTTGAGTTACGCATTGCCCAGTTCATTTGATTACCAGAGCTCACTTCAACTTTAATATCTAAGATGGCATATCGATAAACAGCGTTACCTGAAGCGCCTGCAGCAGAGTCAAGTGCATCAACCAGCGGCACACCTGCAGCAAACGTAGTCGAAAGAGTTCGTGCATAGCGAGCAACAGCCGCTTTATTTAAGATCATACCAATTATAGGAAGCTTAAGTATAGCCCTGTCTGTAGCATCTCTAAGTCTTAAGCTTCTTAATTTTGCTTCTTTAAATATCCAACCACTAGCAACTACAGTAATTAATGCAATCCACCAATACTCCTGCATAAATTCCGATATCCCAATTACAAATAATGTAAACGCTGGAAGTTCTGCACCAAAGCCAGCAAAAATATCTTGAAACTGAGGTACTACAAATATTAAAAGAATAGAGGTAACAATTAAAGCTACGACTAAAACTGCAATAGGATAAAACATCGCTTTTTTAATTTTTGATTTTAGCGCTTCGGACTTTTCTTTATATAAAGCAACTCGGTCAAATATTCTATCAAGTGCACCGGATTGCTCGCCAGAGGCTACTAGGTCACAATATAAATCATCAAAATAACGTGGGTGTTTTCTAAGTGCTGTAGATAACGGTTGACCCGCTTTTACTTCATCAGCAATAGTTTCCATTAATTTGGCGACACTTTTATTGGTTGACCCAGAGCCAATCATTTCAATTGCTTGTATTAAAGGAACGCCGGCCATTAACATAGTCGCAATTTGACGAGTAAGTAGTGCTATATCTTTAGGGGTTACCTTTTGAACACTTTGAATACCAAACAATGGTTTAGCTTTACGCTTCACTTTTGACGGAGTGATACCTTGCTTACGAAGCTGAGCTTTTACTAACGCAATACTATTACCTGTTAGTTCACCTTCAAGACGCTTGCCTCTAGCACTAACTCCAACCCACTGGAAAGTATCTAAAGTTTTTTTCCCTGAGTGCTTTGCCATTAAAAGTCCTTCAAGTACATTATTTTACATTGATTAAAAGAGATTTGACCATTTGACCAAAAGTTAGGTCCATAAGGAATAGAGTCTAAACAGTTATAGCTTAGTATTACAAATAATATATAAAAAAGAGATAATAGAGAGTATATAATTATATTTTTATCTGATTTATTACTAACTTTCAAATTTAGAGGTAAGTAGCTCAGTAAAATACCGATTAGAACAAAGATAAAAGTTTGAGGTATAGGCATTACAATAACCCCACTTACTAATGAATAGGTTAATAACCCCAGAAGTGAGAGAAAGCAGATATTGAATTCAGGTATATTGTTGGCATTAGTATATCTGATGCAAAGTTGAAAAATTTTAAAAAATAAGATTATAACAAAAGTGGTTATAATCCCGCCCCAGTTATACAAAAATTGCAATACGCTGTTATGTGGATGGCTATTACCATATTCCTGAGAAAAATATACTCCAGGCCCATTCCCTATAAAAATATTGGATAGTACTAAGTTAGATAATAAGTCACTCCAAATCTCTACGCGGAGTGAGCTACTTGTCCGTATAACATAATTGATCGATTCAGAATCTTGGTGGTGTAAAAAATATATAGAAAATAATATTAATGATATAAAGCTGCACTTTAATATTTTTAATAATTGCTTCCGATTGATTAGTTGATAGTATCCGCCGAGTATAAGCATAACTAGCGAAGCCAAAATAGCTCCTCGAGCACTACTAAAAAGGAGTAGCAATATATTTAATATAAGTAATGTAAATGCGACTCTAGATAACTCTTTATGCTGTAAAAAATAAATAATAAAAGGAATGCAAAGAACTTGGAATTGGTTAAAAAAGCGAATGTTATAAAAACCGTATAATATAGCATCAGGATATGGTTGAGCCTGATTTATAATAAAAAAAGAATAATTAAGCAGTGAATAACATACAACAAATAGATTTGAGAAAAAAAGTAGAAAGAAAATTTTATTTATATTTTTTTGTAGAGTAAACCCTAAATTTATTATGTTTATAAGTAGTATTAAGTGTAAGAAATTTAATGCTGCCTGCAGCTTATTATAACTAAAAATTGTCGATAATAAAGCGGAAAAAAATATGACTACTAAAATTGAATAATACTTTTTATCTAACCTTAGTTTTGGAACTAAAATAATAGATAAGGCTAAAACCGCAACTTGAAAGCCTCTTTTTTCGTTATATAATCCGAGAAAATATGAATCGATTGTAGGGAGTAGCGATAAAATTAAAAAAGAACATAATATATATAAACCGATATTTTGTATTTTCATATGTGCTCGTAAGTAACCCGTTAGGGCTACTTACTTGAATTAATTTTAATTAGCTTTTACGACAGTTTTGAGGTACGAATTTATTTAGAGTTGTAGCACTTACTTCACACGTCCATAAAACTGCATTTGCAGAATATGACGGTGTAAATGACAGCGACCCATTATCTAAATCTGTATTGGTTCCTTGAATTGCAACTGTAATTGCACCAGCAGCACCTACAGTAACCGATTCAACGTAGGTTGAAGTTATATCAGTCGCAGCAGCCAAACCAACGTTACTATTACTTGCACAATTAGTTAAAGCGCCGTTTGAAATTGCACACTCACTAACAGCTGTTTTAGCAGAACTACCAAATGAGATAACTTCACTTACTTTCGCTCTAGTTGTGTAGTCTTGGTAAGCCGGTAGCGCTACTGCAGCAAGAATACCGATGATTGCTACTACAATCATTAATTCAATTAGGGTGAAACCCTGTTGTTTTTGAGTCATTGTTTTCATGTTTCCTCTCCTAAAGGATAGATTTTTGTAACTTAAATCACTTAAGCGGCAAAATGCCTCACTTAATTTAACTGATTTACTTTACAGTTTTACTTAAAATTAATTTTATTACACTTTAGCTTTAGAGTATGAAACACAAAAGCCGAATGTGAATTCATTATGTTTAGTACTAATTATAAAAGTTTACTAAATGCACTACATGTTGTAGCAACAAATAGTATAGGCATAAAGTAAGTAGTTTAGTTGCTTTAGTTTTTAATTATGTCTTTAAAAACTAAAGGTACTAGTTATTTATGACTACCTTTTTAAATAAAATAGTACAACAGAATTAGTCTACCATTTTATTTTAGTATTTAGCACGTATCTTCTTATAAAAAAGCTATTTTATTTAACAATTTGTTACAAAGTAAGCCTTTTGGGCTATTTAATGCTTTTTTACTTAACTTGTCAATTAATTAGCGGTATTAATTACCCATTATTGCTTTAAAATTGTTCAAAACGCATCGATAAATCGATTGATTGTAAGTTTTTTGTTAATGCCCCGCTTGATATAAAATCGACACCTGCTTGTGAATAAGTTTTGAGCGTTTCTAGGGTCATATTGCCTGAAACCTCTAGTTTTGCGCGCTTATTGGTTAAAATTACAGCTTGCTTAATTTGCTCTACGCTAAAGTTGTCTAGCATAATTATGTCGGCGCCAGCTTCAATTGCTTGCTTAAGTTCTGGGAGGGACTCTACTTCTACTTCGACAGGTTTGTTTGGGTGATTTTGTTTAGCTTGAGCAACGGCTTTGTTTATTGTGCCACAAGCCGCTATATGATTTTCTTTAATTAAAAATGCGTCAAATAAACCAATACGATGATTTGCACCGCCGCCACATTTTACTGCGTATTTTTGAAGTGCTCTAAGGCCTGGTATGGTTTTGCGTGTATCGAGTAGTTGCGTTGTTGTGCCGCTTAGTTCTTTTACATAATGTGCTGTAGTAGTGGCTGTACCCGATAACGTTTGTACAAAGTTAAGTGCAGTACGCTCGGCAGTTAATATTGAACGCGCTGAACCAGTGGCTGTAAATAATGTGCTGTTTGCTTTAACTGCGTCGCCATCATTAATAAGTACATTAACCTTAACGCTTGGGTCTACTTGTTTAAATACTTCAAGGATGATGTCTTTTCCGCAAAAAATACAGTCTTCGCGGGTGATTACTTTGGCGTTTGCTTGCTCATTTTGAGGGATCAATTGCGCGGTAATATCGCCTTCTTGTGCTGTTTGATAATTTAAATCTTCGTCAAGTGCAAGAGTAACAAGCTGAGTAATAAGAGTGTGCGAAATAGACATGGAATGCTCATAAGCGTTAATAAATTAAGCAAATTTTACTATGTTTATAAAAGAAAGAGAAGCGATTGCCTTTTCACCAATATAAAGATAAGTGCTTATAGTAAATTAGTATCTACGTGTGGGTTTGAATTATTTGCAGGTAGGGTTTTATACCTCGCTTTTAATTTCAAAATTTACGTTACATGAGCAGACGTAAATTAGTACCTACGTGTGGGTTTGAATTATTTGCAGGTAGGGTTTTATACCTGTTTGTCACTATCATTGTTTTAATAAATCCTTTAGCATCAGTGCTATGTATATCTTGATATTTATATAATAAACGTATCATGAAAATAGATTTAGACGGTGTTTTAAGTACGGTAGCGCAGCGGCCTTGTTCGCATTTTGATGAGCGCCCTGATGAGGCTGATATTTCTTTATTGGTGATTCACAATATATCATTGCCAGCAGGGCAGTTTGGTACACCTTTCGTTGATGAGTTATTTATGGATAGCATTGATTGCAATGCTCATCCAAGTTTTAGTGACTTAAATAATTTACGTGTATCGGCCCATTGCTTTATAAAGCGCACCGGTGAGGCTATACAATACGTGCCTTTTGAAAAGCGCGCTTGGCATGCAGGGCAATCTGAGTTTGAGGGGGTACCTGCTTGTAATAACTTTAGCATTGGCATTGAGCTTGAAGGTACCGACACCGCTCCATATTCTTTAGCACAGTACAAAACATTAACTATTATTAGTAAATCTATAATGCAACGCTATCCAAAAATTACCCCTTCGCGTATTGTTGGGCATTGCGATATTGCCCCTGGGCGTAAAACAGATCCTGGCAGTAGCTTTAATTGGCCATTGTTTTTTAATATGCTTGAACAACTAAGTTAAGAGAGTTATTCCCATGATTTTAGTTTCTATAATAATTGCATTAATACTAGAGCGCTTAGGCGCTCGGTCTAATTACTGGCAGATAAGTTATTACGCAAATGGTTATTTAAATCGCTCTAATAAATTACTTGGTGATAAGGGCTTATTTAGCTCAGCACCGGGCTTTTTAATTTGGCTTTTACTTCCAGTGATTGCGATGGCACTAATTTATTGTTTATCTGATTTTGTTTTGTGGCAGTTGGGCATTAATATCGCGGTGCTTTTGGTTTGCTTTGGTTGTGCTAAGCAGCGTGCTTTATATAAGTCGTATTTAAATGCGTTAACGCGAGATGACGGTACTGCTGCATCTTTATATGCGTTGCAAATAGGTCAAAAGCGTACAGAAGACGAAGAAAGTGGCGAGACTTTTGGGCAAACATTGGCGTGGGTAAACTTTAGATTTTACTGTGCGGTTATTTTTTGGTTCGTTGTTTTAGGCGCGCCAGGTGCGGTTTTATATGCACTGGTACGTACTTTAGCTGATTTAGTACGAGAAGATCATAAAGTAATATTTGCTAAGCGTTTTAAACTTATACATAAACTATTGTTTTGGCTCGACTGGTTACCTGCACGTATTACCAGCTTTGGTTATTTAGTAATAGGTAACTTTAATAAAGGCACAAGTTGTTGGCTACGTTACGTGCTTAACTTTAAGTCTCCAAATCGCGAAGTAGTAACATGTACTGCACTTGCTGCAGAGCAAATTGAAAAGCGTTATTACGGCTGTACCTACGAAGCCACGTGTATGATTAAGCTTGTTAAGCGTAATGTATTATTTTACTTAGTACTTATAGCGTTGCTTACATTATTTGGTGGGCTGTCTTAAGTTAATACTTTTTTAATAAAGTACCTTATGCAATGTAAGGTGCTTTAATCTCTTCCTGCAGTTTTTAAGTGCAATAAAATAGAGCTAATATTCTAATTTATTCTGGTCAGACCAATTGTTTTCATCCCAAATACGTTATAACAATTTTTGTAAATTGCGCATTGTTTGATCTTCGTTCAAAATGCGTTACGCTACTTTAATTGCTCAAACTACCTGTAAATTGACAGCTAATAGTGTTTTTGATACCGTATTGAAAATTTTTGGTATGACCAATTTACCTTTTGGGTAAATCATACTACTTAAAGCCCCGTTTTATGGGCTCTTGGTATTTATACAACGCGGACGTTGATTCATGTCTTTAAAGATTAAAGCAGCAAAATTATCTGATGTTATTTTACAGCAACTTGAGAATATGATTCTTGAAGGCTCGTTAGCACCAGGTGAAAAGTTGCCACCAGAGCGTGAACTAGCAAAGCAGTTTGAAGTGTCTCGCCCGTCACTGCGTGAGGCAATTCAAAAATTAGAAGCGAAAGGTTTAGTTACGCGTCGCCAAGGTGGCGGCACGTTTGTAAAAAATCAGCTCGAAGAAGGGCTTACTGATCCACTTTTTGATTTGATTAGTAAACACCCTGAGTCGCAGTTTGATTTACTTGAATTTCGTCATGCATTAGAAGGGATTGCTGCTTACTACGCAGCACTGCGCGGGACCAGCAACGATTTTAGCAAAGTAAAACAAAGCTTTGATGAAATTGCCTTAGTTAATGATGATTTACAGCAAAAAGCAAAAGCAATTAATGCATTTCACTTTAGCGTGGCAGAAGCCTCGCACAATGTGGTGTTACTGCATTTAGTTAGAGGTATGAAAGCGCTGCTTGAGCAAAATGTATTGCAAAATTTAACTGTTCTATTAAAAAAGTCAGATATTAGCAGTCAGTTAGCCCAACACAGGCGTTTATTAATGGATGCCGTTATTGACGGTAATCCAGAGCAAGCCCGTTTAGCAAGTAATGCGCACTTAGCATTTATCGAAGAAGCACTACTTGAAGCAGGCAAAGAACATTCGCGAATTGAACGTAGTTTAAGACGCACTAAACAAAATTAAGTTAGTACATAACTACTTTGAACACACAAATTAAGTAGCTGTGATATTAAATTAACAATATTCGTATTTTAAACATAAGGAAACCTCCATATGTCTGAAGTCAATAAAATTGACGTAGACGCGCTAGAAACACAAGAGTGGTTACAAGCTCTTGAATCAGTTGTGCGCGAAGAAGGTGTTGAACGAGCTCAGTTTTTACTTGAGCAAGTATTAGAGCAAGCCCGTTTAGACGGCGTTGATATGCCAACGGGTATTACCACGAACTACGTTAATACTATTCCTGTAGATCAAGAGCCTGCTTACCCAGGTGATGTAAATCTTGAACGTCGTATTCGTTCAATTATACGTTGGAACGCGATTATGATCGTTCTACGTGCATCTAAAAAAGATCTCGACTTAGGCGGCCATATGGCGTCTTACCAATCATCTGCTGCATTTTATGAAGTGTGTTTTAACCACTTCTTTAAAGCACCAAATGATGTAGACGGTGGTGACTTAGTTTATTACCAAGGTCATATTTCTCCAGGTATCTACGCACGTGCATTTGTTGAAGGTCGTTTATCGGCTGCGCAACTAGATAACTTCCGCCAAGAAGTTGATGGCGAAGGCTTACCATCGTACCCACACCCTAAGTTGATGCCTGAGTTTTGGCAGTTCCCTACGGTATCAATGGGTTTAGGTCCTATTTCATCAATTTATCAAGCACGATTCTTAAAATACTTAGATGGTCGTGGCTTAAAAGACACTAAAAACCAACGTGTATATGCGTTTTTAGGTGACGGTGAAATGGATGAGCCGGAATCGCGTGGTGCTATTTCTTTTGCTGCACGTGAAAAACTAGATAACCTTTGTTATTTAATCAACTGTAACTTACAGCGTTTAGACGGCCCAGTTATGGGTAACGGTAAAATTATTCAAGAGTTAGAAGGCTTGTTTAAAGGTGCTGGCTGGAACGTAATTAAACTTGTATGGGGCAGCGGTTGGGATATTCTGCTTGCTAAAGACACTACAGGTAAATTACTACAATTGATGAACGAAACAATTGATGGTGATTACCAAACTTACAAAGCTAAAGATGGCGCATACGTGCGTGAGCATTTCTTTGGTCGCTACCCTGAAACAGCTGCCCTTGTTGCAGATATGACAGATGACGAAATTTTTGCGCTTAAGCGTGGTGGTCATGAGCCATCAAAACTATTTGCTGCATTTAAAAAAGCAGAAGAGACAAAAGGTCGTCCAACTGTAATTCTTGCTAAAACTGTAAAAGGTTACGGCATGGGTGAAGCAGCTGAAGGTAAAAACATTGCGCACCAAGTGAAAAAAATGGACATGTCGCATGTTGCACATTTACGTTCACGCCTTGGTCTTGATGACTTAGTATCTGAAGAGCAATTAAAAGAATTACCATACCTAGAGCTTGAAGAAGGTTCACCTGAGTACAAGTACCTACATGCGCGTCGTGATGAGCTTAAAGGTTACACACCTAAGCGTATTCCACGTTTTAGTGAAAAACTTACGTTGCCAGAAGTAGATGCATTTAAGCCACTACTTGAAGAGCAAAAGCGTGATATTTCTACTACTATGGGCTTTGTTCGTGCACTTAATATCTTATTAAAAGATAAAGGCATTGGTAAAAATATCGTACCAATTATTGCAGATGAAGCGCGTACATTTGGTATGGAAGGTTTATTCCGTCAAATCGGTATTTACAATCCGCATGGCCAAAACTACACGCCACAGGATCGTGATATTGTTTCTTACTATAAAGAAGCAACTTCAGGTCAAGTATTGCAAGAAGGTATCAATGAGTTAGGTGCTATGTCGTCATGGGTTGCTGCTGCAACATCATACAGCACTAACGATTTACCAATGATCCCATTCTACATTTACTACTCTATGTTTGGTTTCCAACGTGTTGGCGACATGGCATGGATGGCGGGCGATCAACAAGCACGTGGTTTCTTATTAGGTGCTACAGCGGGTCGTACAACGCTAAATGGTGAAGGCTTACAACACGAAGATGGTCACAGCCACATTCTTGCAAACACGGTTCCTAACTGTGTTTCTTATGACCCAACTTACGCGTTTGAAGTTGCAGTTATTGTACAAGACGGTATTCGTCGTATGTACGGTGACGACCAAGAAAATATTTACTACTACCTAACGCTTATGAACGAAAACTACCATCAACCAGCTATGCCAGAAGGCGCTGAAGAAGGTATTCGTAAAGGTATTTACAAGCTTGAAAGTTACGAAGGTAAAAAAGCCAACGTACAGCTATTAAGCTCAGGTACTATTATGACTGAAGTGCGCAAAGCTGCTTCAATCTTAAGCGAAGAATATGGTATTGCATCAGATGTTTACTCAGTAACATCTTTCAATGAGCTAACGCGTGATGGTCAAGATGTTGAGCGTTTTAACATGCTTAATCCTGAAAGCGAGCAAAAAACAGCATTTATCACAAGCGTATTAAACGACTCTGTGACTGTTGCAGCAACGGATTACATGAAAAACTACGCAGAACAAGCGCGTTCATTCATTCCAAGCAGCAACTACAAAGTGTTAGGTACAGATGGTTACGGTCGTTCTGATAGCCGTGAAAACCTACGTCGTCACTTTGAAGTTAACGCAAGCTACGTTGTTGTTGCTACGTTATCTGAACTTGCTAAACGCGGTGAAGTTGAGAAGTCAGTAGTTGTTGAAGCACTTAAAAAGTTCAACATCGACACTAACAAACTTAACCCACTGTACGCATAAGAGGTTTGCAATGAGTATTGAAATTAAAGTACCTGATATTGGTGACGACGAAGTAGAAGTAACCGAAATATTAGTAAGCGTTGGCGATAAAGTAGATGTTGACCAATCATTACTAAATGTTGAAGGCGACAAAGCATCAATGGAAATACCTGCTTCTCAAGCGGGGACTGTAAAAGAGATTAAAGTTAACGTTGGCGACACCGTTACAACAGGCTCTTTAGTATTTTTGTTTGAAGGCGAGAGTGAAGGCACTGATGAGAAAAATACATCAGCCGCTGCTCCAGCTAAATCTGAAGAGGCAGCACCAGCTGCTTCTGCAGGTTCTTCAATTAAAGAAGTAACTGTACCAGATATTGGCGATGATGAAGTTGAAGTAACTGAAATCATGGTTGCTGTTGGTGACACCGTTGAAGAAGAGCAATCTATCTTAAACGTGGAAGGCGACAAGGCAGCAATGGAAGTTCCAGCTCCATTTGCCGGTACAGTTAAAGAAATTAAAGTAGCCGCTGGCGACACAGTTAAAACTGGCTCGTTAGTGTTTGTTTTTGAAGTAGCAGGAAGTGAATCTGCAGCACCGGCTAAAGAGTCGGCTCCTGTAGAAGCGCCAGCTGATAGTTCAACAGCAAGTTCAGCACCAAGCACTAAAGAAGTTAATGTGCCTGATATTGGTGGCGATGAAGTTGAAGTAACTGAAATTATGGTTGCCGTTGGCGACGAGGTTTCAGAAGATCAATCAATCTTAAACGTTGAAGGCGACAAAGCTGCAATGGAAGTGCCAGCTCCATTTGCAGGTACAGTTAAAGAAATTAAAGTAGCCGCTGGCGATAAAGTATCGACTGGTTCATTAATTTTTGTATTTGAAGTTGCAGGCAGTGCGCCAGCGGCATCTGCACCAGCTGAAAAATCAGCACCTGCAGCAGCGGCTAAAACTGAGTCAGCACCGGCTCAAGCAGCACCTGCAAAAGCAAGTAATGAAAGCTTCACAGAAAACAGCGCATATGCTCATGCATCACCCGTTGTTCGCCGTTTAGCGCGTGAGTTTGGTATTAATCTAGCTAACGTTAAGGGCACTGGTCGCAAAGCCCGTATAGTTAAAGAAGACGTGCAAAACTACGTTAAAAACCTAGTTAAGCAAGTTGAATCTGGTCAATTATCTGCAGGCAGTAGCGCAGGTGGTAGTGAGCTTGGTCTTATTCCATGGCCTAAAGTAGATTTTGCTAAATTTGGTGAAATTGAAGAGAAAAAACTGTCTCGCATTCAAAAGCTATCAGGTAAAAACTTACACCGTAACTGGGTACAAATCCCACATGTTACACAGTTTGATGAAGCTGATATCACAAGTCTTGAAGTATTCCGTAAAGAGCAAAATGCACTTAGCGAGAAGAAAAAGCTTGGCGTTAAAATCACACCACTTGTGTTTGTGATGAAAGCAGCGGCTAAAGCACTTGCAGACTTCCCAACATTTAACTCTTCACTGTCTAGCGACGGCGAAAGTTTAATTCTTAAGAAGTACATTAACATCGGTGTTGCTGTTGATACGCCAAATGGTTTAGTAGTGCCAGTGTTTAAAGATGTTGATAAAAAAGGCATTATTGAATTATCACGTGAACTAATGGAAGTATCTGTTAAAGCACGTGACGGTAAGCTTACATCGTCTGATATGCAAGGTGGCTGTTTTACTATCTCTAGCCTTGGCGGTATCGGCGGTACGGCATTTACGCCAATTGTTAATGCGCCAGAAGTTGCTATTTTAGGTGTATCTAAATCTGAAATGAAACCTAAATGGAATGGCAAAGAGTTTGAACCTAAACTAATGGTTCCGCTGTCTATGTCATACGACCATAGGGTTATTGACGGAGCATTAGCTGCACGCTTTACTGTGACTCTTGCAAGTTACATGAGCGATATTCGCCAGTTGGTGATGTAACCAGTTTAGTAAAATTGGTATACGCAATAAAATAAATAGAATCAAATCCCAGCCAGTTGTTTTTAGCTGGGATTTTTACCATTTGCAATGATACAATCTTTGTACGAATTGCATCACTTTGTGCGCTGCTCACTCTTTCTGCCTTGCAGAAACATGGCAGTTAAATTTTAGGGCAGTGTCCCGTTCAAACAATTAAGGTAAAAGCATGAGCAACGAATTAAAAACTCAAGTTGTTGTACTAGGCGGTGGTCCTGGTGGTTATTCTGCGGCTTTCCGTGCTGCTGACTTGGGCTTAGAAGTTACATTAGTAGAATCTCGCGAAACATTAGGTGGCGTATGTCTTAATGTTGGTTGTATTCCTTCTAAAGCACTTTTACACGTAGCTAAAGTGATTGATGACGCAGCAGAAATGTCATCTCACGGTGTTACTTTTGGCGCACCAAAAATCGATCTTGACCAAGTTCGTACTTGGAAAGATTCTGTAGTTGGCCAGTTAACTGGTGGACTAGAAGGCATGGCCAAAATGCGTAAAGTGAAAGTTGTATCTGGATACGGCAAATTCACTGGCAGCAATACTTTAGTAGTTGAAGGCGCAGACGGCGCTACAACTATCACGTTTGATAACGCGATTATTGCAGCAGGTTCTAAACCAGTTAACTTACCTTTCATCCCAGAAGATGACCGTGTAATTGATTCAACTGGCGCACTAGAACTTAAAGACGTACCAGAAAAGCTACTTGTACTTGGTGGTGGTATTATCGGTCTTGAAATGGGTACGGTTTACCGTGCGCTAGGTTCTGCAATTGATGTTGTAGAATTTGCTGATCAATTAGTACCAGCAGCTGATAAAGACATTATCAAAATTTACCAAAAATACGTAAGCAAAAAATTCAACGTAATGCTTTCAACTAAAGTTGTTGGTGTTGAAGCTAAAGAAGACGGCTTATACGTAACGTTTGAAGGTAAAAACGCACCAGCAGAACCAGTACGTTACGACAAAGTACTTGTTGCAGTTGGCCGTACTCCAAACGGTAACTTACTTGATGCTGAAAAAGCGGGCGTAAACGTTGATGAGCGTGGCTTTATTAATGTTGATAAGCAATTACGTACTAACGTAAGCCATATTTTTGCAATTGGTGACTTAGTTGGTCAACCTATGCTTGCGCATAAAGCGGTTCATGAAGGTCATGTTGCTGCAGAAGTTATTTCTGGTCAGAAGCATTTCTTCGACCCTAAATGTATTCCTTCAATAGCGTACACAGACCCAGAAATCGCTTGGGTAGGTGTTACTGAGAAAGAAGCAAAAGAGCAAGGCTTAAAAGTTGAAACTGCGGTATTCCCGTGGGCAGCATCTGGTCGTGCAATTGCATCTGCTCGTACTGAAGGTTCTACTAAACTTATCTTTGATAAAGAAAGTGGCCGTATAATCGGTGGTGCTATGATCGGTATTAACGCGGGCGAAATGCTTGGCGAAATCGGTTTAGGTATTGAAATGGGTGCTGATGGTGAAGACTTAGCGCTTACAATTCATGCTCACCCAACATTGAATGAATCAATCGGCCTTGCAGCTGAAATTTTTGAAGGTTCAATCACTGATTTACCAAACAAAAAAGCAGCTAAAAAGAAGTAATTTAACTTCTTAGTATTTGCTTAAAAAACCCAACTTCGGTTGGGTTTTTTTATGTCTATTTTTAACTTAGATAAATATAAGATTAAATAACAAGAAGTCGTTACAATGCGCGCTTAATTAATTGAAGGTAAATACAGTGAAAAACTCAGTTTTAGCATTACGCGCTCAACAAATAAGTGAATCTCGTCGAGAGTTTAATGCTCGAGGTGGTAAATTAGAACGCTGTGAACAATGCCTGATTGCTAAGCACTACTGTATTTGCAAAGGTGTTGAGCATGCAGATTGTAAGGCCGCTGTGTGCTTACTGATGTATCATAATGAAAGCTTTAAACCTTCTAATACAGGGCGTTTAATTGCTGAAATAGTGCCAGATAACCACGCATTTAGATGGGATAGAACAGATCCTAACCCCGCTCTTTTAGCTTTAATAAATGATTCGCAGTATCAGCCAATGGTCGTGTTTCCCGCAGAAGATGTAGAAGAGGGCAGAGCTATTACCGAAGTGAGTATTGAATTAGGTAAAAAGCCGCTATTTATATTCTTAGATGGTACGTGGCGAGAAGCAAAGAAAATGATTCGCAAAAGCCCTTATTTAGATAACTTGCCTGTACTTTCTGTTACTGCTGATAAACTATCTGATTACCGATTACGTGTAGCCCCTCATGCGCATCAACTAGGCACTGCTGAAGTGGCTATTATGGTATTAGCACTTGCGGGCGAAATGGATGCATCGACAAAATTAGAGCAGCATTTTATTAAGTTTCGTGATGCGTATTTATTGGGTAAGCGCAATAAAGGCCGACCGCTAGAAGGTTAATTTTACGAAGTTAAGCAAATGCTTGCTGATTTTTTAAGTGAGCAAGTGCTTTATTTTGAATTGCTCTGAAGCCTTCTTCAGATGTTAATTGTAAAACAGTATTATACAATTGACTTATACTATTATGCACTTGAATAAACGAGATACAGTCTTCACCAATCATTTCTTTTGCTTCTTCAACTCGTTTTAAAAAGTAGCAGTTAATGTCTATTTTGCCATTAAATTGAGTCGTTGCAATTGCGTCTGCTATTCTATTAAGTTGATAACTAAACTCATCAGGTCGAGCACCTTCACCCCACTTGCTAATACGAATGTCGCGTTCTAACTGAATAATTTCGTTAAGTATATTTTTAAACTTACTCATTGGCATATTTAAAAAGTTATAACCTTTGGGGTTAAATAAAGCTTTATAGGGATTTTCGCTGGGGGTTTGGGCACTAAATACACCAATTGGTTTTGCTGTACTTGCGTCTGATACTTTACATAAAAAGGTATTACTTTGAGATGTTTTAAAATTCATATCCATTGAGTATTTATGATCCTTGCGTTATTTAGTTATCGGCGCAATTAATAAAAAACTTAGCGAAATTTAAAATATTAATAAAGTATTTTAAGGTCTTAGCATTGATTTGCTGTGACGCGATATTACTCAGTAAAGATTAGTGATAGTTGCTCAGTGCTTTACTCACCCAAATTTTAGGCAAAGAAAAGCGCGCTCTATCTCTAGGCGCGCTTGCGGAATCTTCTAATTTTCTGCATCCTGCAATTGAACTTAATCAACTCCAATTTTCACTAATCCATGTTTATTACTATATTACTTTTTAGTTCTATGTAATGTAGACCTTCCGGGCCTGTATCCTTTAATTCCTAAACATCCTGTAGGGTAAATACTATTACCAAATCCTTAATTACACTTCCTAGTGTATCCTTGTTTTAACCAATCCCTTGTGTTGCCTTAAAGGCCTGTCCATTTATTCCTTCAACATCCTGTTGAACAACTTAGCCTTGTTATTATCCTTTTCGCATCTTCCTGACGCTGTCCTTTTTACAACATTGCGTTGTGATACTCATCCTGAGCCTGTCCTAAAATCCGTGTTGTCCTGATAACCTAATCATTGGTTGGTTGAGTAAGCAGTCCATTTCCTTTTACTCAATAAGCGTCATTGCTTGGTTGATGCGTAAATTATAGTGCAATAGAGCAACTAAAATAGAGATAAAACTACATTCAATTAGTGTTTTTGCAATAGTAATAAAAATAAATCTCATGTAATTCAAGTGCTTAACTGTTTTTAGGTTGTTTTTTATCTTGTTTTTTACTCATTAGCTGTCACATCCGTAAGACATCTCTTACACCGTATTTCCTTTTTGGGCGTTATTTACATATTTACATTTATTTAAAGTGTGCACTTTTAGAATGAGCACGGTAGAATTCGTTGATAATAACAGTTATTTAGGTGGAATAATGAAGAAAGTATTTGCACTTGTTTTAGGGGTAGTTGCATCGGCACCAGTCTTTGCAAACGATGTTGTTAACATCTACTCTTTTCGTCAACCGTTTTTAATTCAGCCAATTTTAGAAGACTTTACAAAGCAAACAGGCATAAAAACCAATGTTGTTTTTGCTAAAAAAGGGCTAATTGAGCGTGTTAAACGCGAAGGCAAGCACAGTAAAGCTGATTTAGTATTAACCTCTAACTTTAGCGCGCTTATTCAATTAGAAGATTTAAAATTAACACAAACTATAAAAAGTGACAGTGTAAATAATAATGTTCCAGCCGCCTTTCGTGACGGTGATGGCCAATGGGTTGCGCTTACTAAGCGAGTGCGTAATGTCTATTCATCAAAAGAGCGAGTTGGTGAGTTACCTAAGCTCACTTATGAAGATTTAGCAGACTCTAAATACAAAGGACAAATTTGTACGCGCTCAGGCAAACATCCATATAATTTAGGTTTAGTAGCTTCTATGATTGCACACCATGGTGAAGCGCAAACTAAAGAGTGGCTTGAAGGTGTGAAGGCTAATTTAGCGCGCAAGCCTCAAGGTAACGATCGTGCTCAAGTTAAAGCTGTTAAAGAAGGTTTATGTAACTTGGCATTAGGCAATAGTTACTATCTTGGCAAAATGCTAGAAGATAAAGAACAAAAAGGTTGGGCTGAGGCCGTAAATATTAACTTTCCGAATCAAACTAATCGTGGCTCACACATAAATGTTTCGGGTGCGGTTATTACCAAATATGCTAAAAACCCTGAAAATGCATTAAAGCTCATAGAGTATATGACCGACAGCAAAGCACAAAACATGTATGCCTCATTAAATATGGAGTATCCAGTTAAGTCGGGTGTTGAATTATCAACTTTGGTTGCCTCTTGGGGTAGCTTTAAAGAAGACAGCTTGCCACTTGATGAGATTAGTAAATATCGTCCGTTAGCACTTAAGCTAATTGATGAGGTGAAGTTCGATCTTTAATGACTAATAAATTTAAGCTGTCTAAATGGCAGCTCTTTGCGTGGTCGACTGGCTTAATACTATCGGCCCCGTTGTTTTTTCTTCTTTTTGAATCTCTACAAGGTAGCTCTAAGGTGTTTTCTCACCTGTGGGATACCGTGCTTTGGGATTACATAACCAATACCGTATTGTTAGTTTTAGGTGTTTGCGTCCTTAGCTGCGCCATAGCTTTGCCGCTTGGGTGGCTGACGGCTTACTGTAGTTTCCCGGGTAAAAAACAGTTTGAATGGGCACTTATGCTGCCCCTTGCTATGCCTACCTATATTATTGCCTATGTATACACTGACTTATTAGATTATGCGGGTCCGGTGCAAATAGCACTGAGAGAATGGTTTGGCTGGCAATCTCCTAGCGACTATTGGTTTTTTGATATACGTACATTACCCGGCGCCATAGTTATGATTGCCTTGGTGCTTTACCCGTATTTATTTTTAATTTTTAAAACGGCCCTTCGCGAGCAGTCATTCAAATTAGTGCAAGCTAGCCAGTTAATGGGGTTATCTCCTTGGCAAAGCTTTTTTAAAGTAAGTTTAGTGCTCTCTCGTGGGGCTATTGTGGCGGCTCTTGCGCTTATAAGTATGGAAACCATGGCTGACTTTGCAACAGTGAGTTATTTTGCCGTAAGTACATTAACAACCGCCGTATACGATACGTGGTTTGGTTATTACTCACTTACAGCGGCCGCTAAAATATCGGGTGTGATGTTATTACTGTTATTTTTAGCATTAATGGCAGAGCGCTTTAGTCGCCGAAACCAAGCGGTATTTGAGCGCCAATCAAGCGTAAATAGTGAATCTCTCTATGTATTAAAAGGAAAGTCTGCTTGGCTCGCAACGGCATTTTGTAGCTTTATTTTACTTATCGCTTTTGTAATTCCTATTGCAGTACTTATAAATTACGCCATTACCTACTTTGATAAAGCATGGAATGTTGAGTTTTTTAGTTACGGTTGGCAAAGTTTAAAAGTGGCAGGGGTTGTGAGCCTAATAACGATTACGTTGAGTATTTTTGTTGTTTTTTATCAGCGTGTGGCAAAGCAAACGTATCCGCTTGTTCCTGGGCGTTTAGCAAGCACAGGCTATGCGTTGCCTGGCACGGTACTCGCTATTGCGGTTTTGTTACCCCTTACATTATTAGAGAACACCATTAACACAGCGCTCGAGCCGTATAATTTAGATATTGGCTTACTGCTTACAGGTAGCATTCTTACTATTATTATTGCTTACATTGTTAGGTTTTACGCCATTGCACACGGAGCAATTGAGTCGAGTTTTTTACGTATTAGCCCATCACTTGATATGGCAAGCCAATCAATGGGTAAAAGCCAAGGGCAAACGCTGCGTTTAGTGCACTTACCTTTACTGCGAAGAGGATTGCTTACTGCTGCGTTATTGGTATTTATTGAGTGTATGAAAGAGTTGCCGGCTGCGCTATTGCTCAGACCGTTTAATTTTGAAAGCTTAGCTACTCATGTATTTCAGTATGTAAGTGACGAGCAATTAGAGCTTGCTTCAATATCGGCTTTATTTATTGTTATTGTTGGGTTTATTCCTTTGTATTTTATTAATCGTTCTATGGAGCAGCGTAGTTAAATGAGTAGTTTAATTTTACAAGGCGTGAGCTATCACTATAACGGCACAAAGGTTATTCACGATTTAGATTTAACGGTGGGTAAAGATGAAATTGTTTGCCTACTTGGAGCGAGTGGGTGTGGCAAAACGACCACGTTAAAAGCGATTGCAGGTTTAATTGAAGCTAAGCAAGGGTCTATTTTTATAGACGGTAAATTAGTGAGTGATGAGCAATCGTTTGTCTCGCCTGAGCACCGTAACATCGGCATGATGTTTCAAGATTATGCGCTGTTTCCGCATTTAACGGTGGCAAATAATATCGCATTTGGGCTTAGTAAAATGAGTAAAGCTCAAAAGCAGCAACGCGTTGATGAAATGCTTAAGCTGGTACATTTAATTGGCTGTGCCGACAGGTTTCCACATCAGTTATCGGGTGGTCAACAGCAGCGTGTAGCTATTGCTCGTGCATTAGCTTATAAGCCTAGTTTATTGCTACTTGATGAGCCCTTTTCAAATATCGACACACAAGTACGCTTTGAATTAATTGCTGATATACGTCGAATTATTAAGGCAACTCAAGTATCTGCTGTATTTGTTACACATTCAAAAGAAGAGGCATTTGCCTTTTCAGATACACTGGCCATTATGCATCGCGGTAAAATTGAGCAACAAGGCACGCCTGAGCAGCTTTTTGCAGCTCCATGTTCAAAGGAGGTTGCAGAGTTTCTGGGTCAAGGCATATACTTGAGTGCAGAAGCATTAACAGCAACTGAATATAAAACACCATTTGGTTTAGTCGAATCTTATGTTGAGAGTAAACATAACGTAAGCGTAGGGCTTATATATGTACGCCCCCATCAAATAGAATTAGTGGCAGATAACCAAAGTGACAAATTCAGCAAGCGAGCTACAATCATAAGTCGTCGCTTTATTGGTTCGGCGTATGTTTATTCGGTTGTTATTGATGAACAAGAAATTGAAGTTGCTGCACAATATGGCCAGTCATTTGAAAATAATGAGCAGGTTATAATAAAAATAAAACCTCACACGGTGAATTTTTTCGAATCGTAATTAATTTGTTATTCGCTGTGTTTTTATCTGTAAAACTAAGGAATAACAATGGCGCAAGCGCAATCAGGGATTTGTGCTGAAGCAAACTTACACGGTTTGCACTTATTTTTTAATGTGTTTGATGGTCAAGATGAATCACTTCGCGCAAAGTTAAAACAAGTAAGCGCCATTGAAGAAGAGTTTAGCGATCAATTTTCAGAATCAATGCTCTCTTGTATGGTTGCTATCGGTGCGCAATATTGGCCGCATATCCTCCCTGAATACATCCCAAGCGAATTACAGAGCTTTCCTAATATAAACCATAGCGATCATCAAATGAGCGTACAACCGTGCGATTTATTTGTGCAAATTCGCTCTGACCGTGAAGACGTTAACCATTTATTTGCGCTGCAAGTTTTAAAATTATTTGCCCCCGATGTTGAGCTGGTGGAGCAAATTCGTAATTTTCGCTTTTTAGATGGTCGTGATTTTAATGGTTTTATTTATGGTGGCGATACAGCTCATGGAAGAAAAAAGCGCGCTACGGCTTTAATTAGTAACCCTGGTAATTTTGAAGATCAGGGAAGTTATATTCATGTACAGCGTTATAAGCATGACTTAACTATGTGGCAGCACTTATCATTGAGCGAGCAAGAACAAATAATGGGGCGTACGCGCCTTGATAACACACTAATTACCCCCGCAATTGAAACCAGCCATGCTTCGCGAAGTGAGCTAAAAGACGAAGACGGACAACCGCTACTATTAAATCAGAGCATGCCTTATGGCGATGTGTATGAGCAGGGAATGTTATCAATTACATGCGCTTGTACGGGTACCGCATTTGAAAAAGTACTTAATAGTCGTTTAGGGGAAGGGGATTGTTACGACCACTGGCTTGATTTTACTCAAGCCGATATGGGTTCTGCTTTCTTTGCGCCTTCAGTCGGGTTTTTAAAACAAATTTAGTTTGCTATTAAACCGTATCAAATAAAATGCGAACACGTTCAAGTGTTACATCTATTTCAGATATTTTAGCAGGAGCGATAAAAATAGTATCGTCGCCTGCAATTGTTCCTAGTACGCCATCTGCTTTACCTAATGAATCTAATAAACGCGCAATAAGCTGAGCAGCACCTGGGCTGGTACGAATGATGATCATCATTTCGTTGTGCATAATGTCGATTACTAATTGGCGTAATGGGCTTTTAGCCGTAGGTACACCCATTTCAGCAGGTAAGCAGTAAACCATTTCTTGCTTGGCATTACGTGTGCGTACAGCGCCAAATTTACTTAACATGCGTGATACTTTACTTTGGCTTATATTGTCAAAGCCTTGATCTTTTAACGCATCAACTATTTCGCCTTGAGAGCCAAAATTTTCTTCTTTTAATAGTGATTTAAATGCTTTTACCAGTGCTTCTTGTTTATCTTGCGGTTGCATAGTCTTTATTCGTTTTTGTTATTTATGCTGCAAATTCTACACAAAAATGAATAATTATGCAGCAGTTGTTTAGTTAACTTGCCAGTTTGATGCGTTAAATCACAAAAGTTTACGACTATGGTCGAAAATATACTTGAAATAGACAGGATAAATTTGTTTTTAGTCGCTAATTTCATTATCTTAAGAGCCACAAATGTTTCCTACCTCAAATTACGGAGAATTCCAATGAAAGTTGCTGTATTAGGTGCTGCAGGCGGTATCGGCCAAGCGTTATCTTTATTATTAAAAACAGGCTTACCAGCTGGCTCTGAATTATCACTTTATGATGTTGCACCAGTAGTACCAGGTGTTGCGGTTGACCTTTCTCACATCCCAACAGATGTTAAAGTAGCAGGCTTTGGCGCAGACGAATTAAACAAAGCGCTTGAAGGCTCTGATATCGTTCTTATCCCAGCGGGTATGCCACGTAAACCAGGTATGGATCGTGCTGATTTATTTAATGTAAATGCTGGCATCATCAAAACTTTAGCAGAAGGGATTGTTGCTAGCTGTCCTAAAGCGTTAGTAGGTATTATTACTAACCCAGTAAACGGCACAGTTCCAATTGTTGCTGAAGTATTCAAAAAAGCAGGTACTTACGACGCTAAACGCGTATTCGGTATTACTACGCTTGACGTTATTCGTTCAGAAGCATTTGTTGCTGAACTTAAAGGCGTAGACGTAGCAACTGTAAAAGTACCAGTAATTGGTGGTCACTCAGGCACAACTATTCTGCCTCTACTTTCTCAAGTTGAAGGTGTTTCTTTCACTGATGAAGAAGTTGCTGCACTTACTCCACGTATCCAAAATGCGGGTACTGAAGTTGTAAATGCTAAAGCAGGCGGTGGTTCAGCTACGCTATCTATGGGTGCTGCTGCAGCTCGTTTTTGTATGTCTTTAGTTAAAGGCCTACAAGGTGAAGAAGTTGTAGATTACGCTTACGTTGCTGTTGAAAATGGCGATGCAGAGTACTTTGCACATCCAGTACGTTTAGGTAAAAACGGCGTAGAAGAAATTCTTTCTTACGGCGAACTAAGCGCATTTGAAACAAAAGCAAAAAATGACATGCTTGAAACTCTGAAAAAAGACATCAAAGAAGGTGTTGATTTCATGGCGTAATAGCCGCTTTAAGCAACAAAAAAGCCTGCATTTGCAGGCTTTTTTATTGCTCAGAATTAATGTCACACTGTGTAACTAGTTAAAACTAGTGGTCGCGGTCAACCGCAATACGGGCAAGGCTTATAAGTGCTTGCTTATAGTCAGACTCAGCTAAAAAGTCTAAACAGGCAATGGCTTTTTCGGCCTCAAGCTCTGCTTTTTGCATTGTAAACTCAAGCGCATTAGTTTGTTTTAGTGCAGTTAAAATTTCTTCTAAATGCTCCATACCATTACTGTGCTCTATTGCATCACGAATGAGCTGTGTTTGCTGCTCGCTACCATGTTGCATAGCATAAATAAGCGGAAGGGTTGGTTTGCCTTCTGCTAAATCATCGCCAATGTTTTTACCTAGCTGCTCAGCATCTGCATTGTAATCGAGTACGTCATCTACTAGTTGAAACGCAGTACCTAAATGCATACCGTATAGGTTTAGTGCATCAAGTGTCGCTTGGTCTTGCTCTGTGATAATGGCAGCAAGGCCTGTAGCTGCTTCAAATAATTTAGCCGTTTTAGAGTAAATAACCTGCATATAGCTGGCTTCAGTCGTATCTGGGTCATTGCAGTTCATCAGCTGCAATACTTCACCTTCAGCAATAATGTTTGTTGCATCGGCAAGTACTTGCATAATCTGCATTTTTCCAAGGCCAACCATAAGCTGAAATGAGCGAGTGTAAATAAAGTCACCAACCAATACGCTAGCAGCATTACCAAATTCAGCATTTGCTGTAGGCGTGCCACGTCGTAAGTTTGATTCATCTACAACATCATCATGCAATAGCGTTGCTGTATGGATAAACTCAACAATTGTTGCAAGTGTTATGTGATCTTTACCCTGATAACCGAGCGCTTTGGCTGCTAAAATAGCCAGCATTGGACGAACGCGTTTGCCGCCACTGCTAACTATATATAAACCAAGCTGATTAACTAACGCCACATCTGAGCGCATTTGCGCATGTATAAGTTGATTGACGTCATTCATATCGCTTTCGATTAACGCCTGGATAGCTTTTATATCCATTGATCTCCGAGCCAATTTTTATGTGTGAACGGCGCAGATTGTACAACAAAAAATGCACTAGCTCGATATTTTGTGACGATTGATTGAAAAAACACTATTAAAGTACTTAATTTAGACTGAATTAGCCAAGATAACTGATTAATTGATAATCAATATAGAGTTTATGGTGTGCTTAGATATTGAGCTGTGAGGGTCATATTTGAGTACATTAATTTATTTCGGCTAAGAGTTAAAAAGCGCTTGGCAAAAGGGCCAATTAATATAAAATGGGGTAAATATTGAATTGCTCTCAAAGCAGCTACTTTTTATTCATTTTAATTACAAAATAGGCTTGCTAGTTATTTCGCGTTAGCGTAAACTTCGCGCCCTATCGAAGAATATTTTAGTTGCGCCGATTTGAGGGTGCACAGACGGAGTTAATTATGTACGCGGTTTTCCAAAGTGGTGGTAAACAGCATCGTGTGACTGAAGGTCAAACGATTCGTCTTGAAAAATTAGACGTTGAAACTGGTGCGGCAGTAGAATTTGATTCAGTACTTTTAGTTGCTGATGGTGAGAAAATCGAGATCGGTGTACCGTTCGTAAACGGTGGCAAGATAACAGCTGAGGTTGTTTCACATGGTCGCGGTGAGAAGATTAAGGTTGTTAAATTTAGACGCCGTAAGCATTCTCGTAAGCAAATGGGCCATCGTCAATGGTTCACTGAAGTTAAAATCACTAGCATTAGCGCTTAATTAGAGGTACTTAGAAATGGCACATAAAAAAGCAGCTGGTAGTACTCGTAACGGTCGCGATTCAGAAAGCAAACGCCTTGGTGTTAAGCGTTTTGGTGGCGAATCAGTTCTAGCGGGTAGCATCATTGTTCGTCAGCGTGGAACTCGTTTCCACCCTGGTACTAACGTAGGTATCGGTAAAGACCACACTATCTTCGCAAAAGCAGATGGTAAAGTTCAGTTTGAACAAAAAGGTCCTTTAAACCGTAAATACGTAACTATCGTAACTGAGTAATCAGTAAGGTAGTTAAAAACCCCGCCTTTGCGGGGTTTTTTGTTTTGTAGTCAGCCAATATATACCCAAGCCTGCATTTGTGCTGGCTTGGGTATATAATAGAGTTATTAAACAAGCCAATCCCTAAAGTGAGTAATCATGAAGTTTGTAGATGAAGTAGAAATTCGCGCAGAAGCTGGAGACGGTGGCAGCGGCATCGTGTCTTTCCGTCGTGAAAAATATGTTCCAGATGGTGGACCAGACGGCGGTGACGGTGGAGACGGTGGTAGTGTTTATCTACAAGCTGATGAAAACTTAAATACCTTAATTGATTATCAGTTTGAGCGCTTCCATAGAGCTGAACGTGGTACTAACGGTCGTAGCCGTAACTGTACAGGCCGAAAAGCTGATGACTTATTTGTTATGGTGCCTGTGGGCACGCGCATCATGGATGTTGATACCCAAGAGGGACTTGGCGATTTAACGCAACATGGTCAACGAATTTTGGTTGCAAAAGGTGGTTTCCACGGCTTGGGGAATGCGCGTTTTAAATCAAGTACTAACCGAGCACCTCGTCAAAAAACATTAGGCACACCAGGTGAAGTACGTAACTTAAAATTAGAGTTACTATTATTAGCTGATGTTGGCTTACTTGGATTGCCAAATGCCGGTAAATCTACGTTTATCCGCAGTGTATCTGCAGCAAGACCAAAAGTAGCTGATTACCCATTCACGACGCTTATTCCTAATTTAGGTGTAGTACGTCCTGAAGCAAATAAATCATTTGTTATAGCCGATATTCCGGGTCTAATTGAAGGTGCATCTGATGGCGCAGGCCTAGGTATTCGCTTTTTGAAACATTTAGAGCGTTGTCGTGTGTTATTACACATTATTGATGTAATGCCGGTAGATGGTTCAAACCCTGTTGATAATGCGTTTTCGATTATTAACGAGCTGCACCAATACAGCCCTAAATTAGCTGAGAAGCCACGCTGGTTAGTATTTAATAAAATAGATTTATTACCAGAGGATGAAGCAAAAGCGTTATGCGAATCGATTGCAGAAGAGCTGGGCGAAACTGAAAATATCTATCACATTTCAGCAATTAATAAACTTAACACTCAACCATTAATCCACAACATAATGACACTACTTGATAGCATGCCTAAAGAGAAGTTTGTACAAGTGGAAGATGAAGAAGTTGAATTTAAGTGGGATACCTATCATGAAAAAGCCACTAAAGGTAAGGGCAATGATGATGATTGGGATGACTGGGATGAAGATGATTATGACGTAGAAGTTGTCTACGAGCGTTAATTAAATAGAATTTACTAAAAAGGAGCTTATGCTCCTTTTTCTTTGTTTAAGAATAAAGTACTAGGTGTTTATTATGATAATTTCAATGATTGCAGCAATGGCAAATAACCGTGTAATTGGTCTAGATAATAAAATGCCATGGCATTTACCTGCAGATCTTCAGCATTTTAAAAAGGTCACTACGGGTAAGCCTGTGATCATGGGTCGTAAAACTTTTGAGTCTATAGGCCGTCCATTACCTGGGCGCCGTAATATTATTATTACTCGAAACAGCGAATATACTGCACAGGGTATTGAAGTAGTAACTACGCCAGATGCCGCATTAGAACTCGTTACTACTGCTGAAGAAGTAATGATTATTGGTGGTGGTAATATCTATGAGCAATTTTTACCAAAAGCAGAACGCCTGTATCTAACTTTTATTGATTTAGATGTTAAAGGCGATACACAGTTTCCAGATTACAATAAAGTTGCTAATTGGTACGTGAAAGAAGAGCAAGAAAACCATCCGGATGACAAGAATTTATCTAGTTATAAATTCGTAACTTTATATAAAGAACGTTAACATTATTGCGTAAATTTTGATAGATTGATATAATATTCGATAGTCTATATAAGAACAAAGTATTATAAAGGGTTTGTCATGTTTAAATTACCAAAGCTAGTTGCACTTACTGCCGTTGTAGCTGTTAGTTCGTTTTCGTATACAGCACCTGTAAATGCTGAAGATCAATTAGCAGTATCTATTTGTGAATATATTGCGGCAGACGATAAAAACCGATTACGCAGCAAGCTTAAAAGCTCTCGTGTAAAAATTCGTAATATTTATGATGCAGTACAATGTAATGGTAATAACTTATTACGTCATGCTGTTGCTAGTAATGCAGTAGATACTGGTGAGTATATAGTTAAAAACTTATCAAAAAGTGCGTTAACAGATGGTGCTGATATTGCTTGGGCTGAAGGTAATTTTGCCAGCTCACCACTTATTGCAGTAATTAAAGATCGTGCAGGTCTTTAATTATAAAAAGGTTTTGCAACTCTACCTTTAGTTAGAAATTTATTGGTCTGGGTTTGTTATTTATAGCAAACCCAGGCTTTTTTCATTTAGCTAATGTAATCTCACCCCACAACAAAATCATTAATAAACTTCATAACTTTCCTGCTCATTTTAAATAACCAAAAATGTAGAGTCTTTATTTAATAAACAGCTTCAAATTTACTTCTTCAAAAGAGGTAACTTTATTCAGCTGGTATCTATTTTGTATCTGCTAGTTTGTACCAATACGCAATAATACTTAATTATTTTGCGGGGCTAAACGTGTCGCTACCGGTGTTAAAAAATTCTTATTTAGAACAACTAAGTAGCGAATTTTTTGCCTAGCTATCAACACGTTTTTCCATCCTCAAAATAGATCACTTAATTAAGCGAATTGATATTATTTACAAACTTAATCACTAAGGACAGATATGAAAGCTGTAATTCCAGTAGCTGGCTTAGGGACGAGAATGCTCCCTATGACAAAAGCTATCCCAAAAGAAATGCTCCCAATAGTCGATAAGCCTCTAATTCAATATATTGTCAGCGAATGTGTGTCCGCTGGCATTAAAGATATTGTGTTAGTTACGCATAGCTCTAAAAATGCAATCGAAAACCACTTTGATACAAGTTATGAACTAGAAGCGACTCTTGAGAAGCGTGTTAAACGAGCTTTATTAGATGAAATTCGCTCTATTTGTCCAAATGATGTAACTATTATGAGTGTACGCCAAGGTGAAGCTAAAGGGCTTGGACATGCTATTTTATGCGCTAAACCAATAGTTGGTGATAACAACTTTGTTGTGCTCCTGCCAGATGTGATACTTGATGCCTATACTGCGGATCAAGAGACTGAAAATTTAGCTGCAATGATTAAACGCTTTAAAGAAACTCAAGCAAGCCAAATAATGCTTGAGCCGGTAGCTAAAGAAGACGTTAGTAAATATGGTATTGCTGATATAAACGGTGTTGAGTTAATGCCAGGTAAAAGTGCTGCAATTAAAGCAATGGTTGAAAAACCTGATGCAGATTTAGCGCCTTCTAATCTGGCTGTTGTAGGGCGATATGTACTGAGTAAGAATATTTGGCCTCTACTTGCAAAAACGTCTGTAGGTGCTGGCGGTGAAATACAACTTACAGATTCTATTGACGCATTAATGGCACAAGAAACCGTTGAAGCATTTCATATGAGTGGTAGCTCTCACGATTGTGGAGATAAGTTAGGTTACTTAAAAGCAATTGTTGAGTACAGTCTGCGAGATGAAAAGCTAGGTAATGATTTTTCAAGTTTTATAAATGATTTGAATTTACCTTAATACAGCGCGTATTCTTCGTTCTATGGTAGGCTATTTTGAGCTACTAAGTTAGCCGTACTTTTTATACCTAGTAGTAGGCTACGTAGTACGATTGTTACTTATTCTGTATTAATCTTTTCAAGGAATTACCATGATTGAGCAAGGCCAAGAATTACCAGCAGTGACGTTAACGCAATTAACTGACGACGGTATGCAATCTCTTACAAATAAAGAATTGTTTGAAGGTAAAAAAGTCGTGTTATTTGCAGTACCAGGTGCGTTTACACCAACGTGTTCAAATGCCCATTTACCTGAATTTATTACCCTTGCTGATAAAATTAAAGCAAAAGGTGTTGATGCTATTTACTGTGTATCTGTTAATGATGCATTTGTTATGAAAGCATGGGGTGATTCACAAAACGCGCAAGAAATTACAATGCTTGGGGATGGCGATGGAAGTTTCACTAAATCGTTAGGGCTTGATAAAGATACTGCTAGTTTTGGTGGTATACGTTCAACGCGTTACGCTATGATTATTGAAAATGCGCTAGTAACAGGTTTATTTGTAGAACAAGACAAAGAGTTTGTTGTAAGCCGCGCAGAATCAGTACTAGAGAAGCTATAACAGTAATAAAGTGTAGATTTTAGCTTTAACTAATCTGCTAGTTATTATTGAAAAACCGATGTTGGCAACAACATCGGTTTTTTTATTAAAGGCCCAAACTTTAAATTACGGTTGGTATTGCCCGCTAAGCGTTAAACCAGAGAAAGTGCTATAAGCGTTAACGCTTAAGTGCCAAGTACCTGCTTGTGGATTAGTAAATGTACATGTTTCTGCATTGCCATTTTTATAAGGGCGGCAATCGTATGAGCTTGCTGTTGGTTGGCTACCGTATTTTACAAATAAATCAGCATCGCCACTGCCATCCGATGTTGTTACTGTAAACGTACTCATTCCAGCTGGTACATCTAACGTGTAATGTTTCCACTGCCCAGTATTGGCTGACACATCGCTTATAGTGCCGCCGCCTGCTTGTGGAGTACCTGAACCGCCACCCGATGATGAACCACCAGTAATATTACCTACCAAGCTAACAGCTGAATACGCAGAGTAGCCGTTAAGCATTACGTGGTAAGTTCCCGCAGTAGGGTTATCAATAGAACACTCTTCGCTATTACCGCCTTTATATGGACGACAATCATAGGTAGTAGTTGTAGGTTTACTGCCTGCACGTACGTATAAATCAGCATCGCCAGTACCACCACTCATAGTGAATGTTACGTTAGTTGCACCGCTTGGTACTGTCATCGTGTAAAATGCTTGTGCATTTGGAGCCCCACTTAAACCTGTTTTAGCTTCACCATTAATAAGCTCGCTATCGCCACCTGTAGGTGGAGTAGTGCCGCCACTTGCTGCTGCAACAGCTGCGGCAGCATCAACAATACCCGTACCACAGCTAGTACATGTTGCAGGGAACGAACGGGTAGTTGATTTTAAAATACTTTCTATTTCGTCAGGCGTTGCATCTGGTTTTGCTTGCTTAATAAGTGCCGCAACACCTGCTACGTGAGGCGCAGCCATTGATGTACCTTGTGAAAAGCCATAGCTGTCGCTTGAAGGTGTAGACGAACCTGAATTGTATGTTGATAAAACGCCTTCAGAGTCGTTTGCAAAGCTTTGTGCGCCGCCTGGTGCTGCAACATCAATATTGCTACCGTAGTTTGAGTAATAAGCTCTGCCGCCATTACGGCCCACTGAGGCTACATTTACTACACCGTTACAGTTACCTGGGTTGTAGTTTGCTGAGTTATCGTTATCGTTACCTGCAGCAATAACTACCACAGTGCCGTTACTACGTGCTGTGTTAATTGCATTTTGAGTTGTAGAGCTACATGAACCGCTGCCACCTAAACTCATATTAATTACATCAGCAGGGTTTGAGTTAGCAGGTATACCTGAAACACTTCCACCAGATGCCCAAATAATACCATCTGCAATATCAGAGGTTAAACCACCACACTTACCTAGTACACGAACAGGCACTACTTTTGCGTTATAAGCTACGCCTGCAACACCTTCACCGTTATTGGTTACCGCAGCAACTGTGCCGGCTACGTGCGTGCCATGCCAGCTAGAGTTTTGTGCACCGTTAGTGCCACATTCATTCGCAGCAACTGCATCACCAGGATCACGTGCATCGCTATCGCGACCACCACCGTCATTAGCTACCGAAAGGTTAGAGATCATATCGTAACCCGGTAAAATATTAGCGTTTAAATCAGCATGAGGGCGGTAGCCCGTATCTAGTACAGCTACAACTACACCGCTACCCGTTGCGGTATCCCATGCGGTCGGTAAGTTTAAACCACCGGCTTGCTCGTAGTAGTGCCATTGGTCATCAAAACGTGGATCGTTAGGAGTTGAAAACGGCTTTAGCATTTGATCCACTTCAATGTATTCAACATTGCCAGAATCAACCATTTCTTGCATAAACTCTTGGGCCTCAGCCGCACTTAATTTTTTATCAGCACGCATTACGTGATGATTATTAAGTGCCATTGCACGAACGTATTTTGCTTTTACTTTGCCTTTTTTAGAAGCGAAGTTTTTAACAAAGCTTTGTGCGCGCTTTTTCATGCTAGCTGGGCTTGCGTCTGCAGTTGAGAGGCTCGCCATTTCGTTATTATTTTTATATTTAATAATGAACTGAGTTTCGAAACCGCCTTGGCTTTGTAGTTTAGCTGATGTTTCAGCCATTGAACTTGAAACCGATTGAGCCATGCCAGATGTTGCTGCAAAAAGCGTACTAACTGTAATTGCAATTGCGCATCTTTTAAAAGTTTTACTTGTTGTCATAATTATCCCTAGATTTTTATTTATTATTTCGTGATGTAGGATCACGATGCGGGAACAAAAGTAAACTATCTGTTAATTTGGTTAAAATATCAATTTAGTATGTACCTCTTTCATTTAGTTATAACTCAGGTTTTTAGCGGTTTACTCGTTGTTTAGTATTTGTCATATAAATTGAAAATAAGTATAAAGGGTTGGTTTTTTGTGCGGGTAATTATTCCTCTCTTATTACTGATGCGTTTTTGTTGTGTTATTACTAATAATTCAAATGCTGCGCTGTTAGCTATTAAATTTTGCTATAATCGAGCAAATTTTTTAATGAGATAAATAAATGACCCAAGTAGATGTAATTGTAATAGGTGCGGGAGCAGCAGGATTAATGTGTGCAGCGCAAGCTGGATACCGTGGCCGAAGCGTTACAGTACTTGATATGGGAAAAAAACCAGGTCGTAAAATTTTAATAAGTGGTGGTGGGCGTTGCAATTTTACAAATGAAAATGCAACCCCGGATAACTACTTATGCACAAACTCTCATTTTGTTAAATCATGCTTAAGTCGTTATACACAGCATGACTTTATTGAGCTGGTGGACAGGCATGGCTTGGCATATCACCATAAAACACTAGGTCAGCTTTTTTGCGATAACAATGCACAAGACATTGTTGATATTTTACTGACCGAATGTGAGTGGGCCGGGGTAAATATAAAGCTACGCAACGAAGTGATCAGCGTATCAAAAACCGAAATCGGCTATAGCGTTACCACAGAGCAAGAAACATTAAGCTGTGAGTCGTTAGTCATTGCATCAGGTGGCTTAACCATGCCAAAACTAGGTGCAACACCAATAGGTTATAAAATTGCAGAGCAGTTTGGATTAAGTGTATTACCAACTATGGCTGCACTTGTACCGTTTACTTTGCATCAGCACGATAAAGAGCGTTTTGAAGGGCTCTCGGGAATTAGTATTCCTTGTGAAGTTTCAAGCGAAGACGGCACTGTATTTAAAGAAAATATCCTCTTTACCCACCGAGGGTTATCGGGCCCTGCAATATTGCAAATAAGCTCATTTTGGCGAGCAGGGCAGGCTGTTACTATAAACCTATTACCTGAAATTGATTTAAGGCAGCAACTTGCCGATTGGCGAGAAGCGCAAGCCCAAAAGTCGCTAAAAAACAGCCTGGCAACTATTTTACCAAAGCGCTTTATTGAAATACTACACGAAAGCAAAGCTATCCCAGATTGTAATATTAATCAGCTTACACATGCTCAAATAGATGAGTTAGTAAATTACATTCATGCGTGGCAAATTAAACCCAATGGCACAGAAGGTTATAGAACAGCAGAAGTAACATTGGGCGGTGTAGATACCGACGAGTTGAGCTCAAAAACCTTTGAAGCTAAAAAAGCTAAAGGCCTATACTTTATAGGCGAAGTAACTGACGTAACAGGGTGGCTTGGAGGCTACAACTTCCAATATGCGTGGAGCTGTGGATTTGCTTGTGGGCAGTATGCTTAGGTTTAGGCTATAAACCCATTTAAGTAAGTTGATTGAGCGATAACGGTTGAATCGTTATCGCTAACACATACTTTATTGCGTCCATTATTTTTAGCCTTATATAGCGCTGTATCAGCCCGCTCCAGTAGTTTTAGCACTGTATCGTCTTTTTGTATCGTTGCTAATCCAATACTTATAGTAAATGCTACATTTGTAACTGTGTTTTCGGCAATATACTTTCTCAGGTCATCGGCTTTTTTAGCGCTATCATTTAAAGAGGTGTTGGATAAAATAATAGTGAATTCTTCTCCACCCCATCGCGCAATAAGTGCGTCATTTCCCATACGGCTTTTTAATATTTTTGCAAATTCAGTTAGCACGTTATCACCAACCAAATGCCCGTAGGTATCGTTTATATTTTTGAAGTGATCTATATCGCAAATAAGTAAGCAATGTGGGGTTTTAAAAACGTCATTTTTAGCAATTAACTGTGATAATTCAAAATCAAATTTTTGCCTGTTATAAAGCCCCGTTAACTTATCGGTTTCTGCTAAGTGTTGAATTTCTAAGTTACGGATAGATAATCGAGTGTATGCCGAAAACCGTGTTTTTTCGTAAAACCTAAAAATTAAAATATGAGCAAGGCTTACCTCTATAAGATTAAATAAAGAGCCTAAGCCAATTGTTACAGTTTGCTGTTGTTGTAAATACACAAGATACGCACAAATAGCAAAAGCGACTGCACTAAATAGGCTTCCCCAGTTTCTTCCAACTAAAAAAAATGTGAATGGCGGAATAAGCGTGGCCCAAAATAAAGAGTGGGCATGGCCACCAACTGAAATCACAAACATTAAAATTAAACTAACAATCATCAATGTAACGGCCCAAGAGGCTACATTTACATTAGCTGTTTTATTAAACCAAATACAAATACCGAGCGATATAAAAAGGCCAAAAGCATCAATAAGCGCTATTTCGTAGCTTGCAAAATAAAAGAGATTGAGCAGGGTTAAAACTAAAAAGTAACATGTAGTTATTAGCAAGGAGTGGGCTATTAAGCGAGTGCGCCAAAAGTCCTTGTGATCTTTAGGGTACTGTGGAAACTCTTTGTACCAAAAACTTAGCATAATGAGCGACTCTTTAACCTCTGAATTTAGTGATTATTACTTATATTAGGCTTTTATTATAGTTTTTTACTTTGATTAAAACGCTTATATACGGTGGTGTTTATAAAAGTTTAAAGATCATTACAGCATTTTTCAAAGGTATGAAGGACTAGGTAGTGACTGATTACTTAAATGTAATATGCCTCGCCTTGATTTAATTGACGCAGAGCTCGCCGTTATCGCTTACGTAGAGCTCTGAATAAATGTTATATCTATTCCTCTATAAATGCCTCGCCTTGTGTCATCCACTTAGCAGCAGGTTTGCCTTTTAAGTAATGATCAAAGTACTGCATCATACGTACTGAAAAATCGACCTGATTAGGAAACTTTTTCAAGTGGTGTGGTTCACCTTCGTATTGTAAAAAGGTTGCATCTTTACCTGCGCGACGAAGCGCTAAGTAGTACTGCACGCCTTCGTGCCAAGGCACTGCATCGTCTTTATCGCCAAACATAATTAAAATAGGGGTATTTACTTTATCTGCAAAAAACACCGGTGAGTTTTCTATGTACAGCTCTGGTGCTTCAAATAAGTTTTTACCTATACGGCTTTGCCCTGTTTCGTATTGAAACTGACGAGCAAGACCTGATTTCAAACGTATGCCACTGTAAGCACTGGTCATGTTTGATACTGGCGCGCCAGATACAACCGCTTTAAACATATCTGTTTGGGTTATCATAAACGCACTTTGATAGCCTGCCCAAGAGTGACCTTGTAAGCCTATTTTATCTGGGTCGGCTATACCTAAATCTATTAATTTTTGGGTGGCGTTTATCATGGTTTGCGTTGACGATTTACCCGGGTGACCTATTTCAAAACGAATGTCAGGTAAAAATACCGCATAACCGTTTGAGGTAAACATAGGGAAATTAGGGCGATGGTTTAATTCCATTTTAGGAAAATCAAACATGCGTTGACTCATGTAACGATAAAAATACACAACCACAGGTACTTTATCGCCTTTTTTATATCCCGCTGGTTTTATTAGTACACCTTGTAAATCTTCACCGTCAAAGCCTTTATAGCTTATTAGTTCTGGCTTTTCGCCCCAGGCAAAATTACTAATTTGTGGGTTTAGCGTGGTCACTTGTTTTGGTGAACTAAAGCTAAAATCTGTTTGGTAGTAATCAGGAAATTGGCTATAAGTTTGCGAGGTAAATAAGTACTTGTCAGCCTTTTTGGCTTTTTTAACCATATCAAAGCGTTTATCACCGCTAAGCACCTTAGTTAGTGTGTTAGTGGTTAAGTCGAGCTTTGCAACTTCGCTTTGTTTAGTTTGTAAGTTAATAGCAGAGACAAGTAATGTATCGCCTTTTTTAAAGCCCACTTGGGTTTTATCAAGCTTAATAACACGGTACTGCGTATTGCTTTGCTTACCATTAGTTAGGCGTTTAGCTTGCTGCGTTTTTACATCAAACGCCCAAATATCGTATTTACTATAAGCAAGCACTTGGCTGCTATCGGTCATCCAACCAGCAAAACCATAACCAGGTTGAGTAGATGGGTAGTCGTGTTTATCATCAGCAAAGGTTGCCTGAATCGCTTTTGTAAGCGGTGTTACTTTATTATTTTTTAAATCTTTTAACTGTATTTGGCTATCGCTAAAATAAGCTGCAAACTCACCATTAGGGGCAAGGCTCGGTCTAAACGGGTAGTTACTTATAATTGGAGTTTGTTTACCGGTGTGTGTATTTACTGCAAAGTAATCAGCAAAAAAACCGCCGTACATAATTTTTTTTAGGTAGGGGATGTTAGATGAGCCAAGTAAAGATATATCTCGCTGAGGGTTTAGTGCAACCTCAGGCATGTTTGGTGTACTAAGTTGCGCAACTTTTTGCGAGTTAACGTGATACACCGCACTGTAATGGCGATTTTTATTAACTTCGTTCCATTGCTGCTCTTCACGTGGTTTTATTTGCGCATCGTTGTTGTGCCATACATTAAGACCTTTATGCTCACGTATGGTATCAAAGTCGTACAATGAAGCTTCGTCGGTATACTCTTTAGCTTTTACTTTAGCTGCTAATTTTGGATGGTTTTCAAAATATAAGCGCTCGCCATTTTCTGACCATTCAAGGGTGGCTGTTTTCCCTAACGTCCATGTTTTATTAGGTGAATCTATAGTTGAGAGCTTCTCGTTTTTATATAGCTGTAAAGTGTAGTTTCGGCGGCGCGTGTCATCATTTACATAGTTACCCAATGTAAACGCTGCAATATTGTCAGTGGGGTGCCACGCTATTTTATTTGCGATTACGCCCGGTTCATCAATTAATACGCTGCTATTAAAGTCACTGAGCTCAATTAACGCTATTTGGTTGTTATTACCATCGCTGTAACTTTGACTCACTAATAGCTGGCTGTTAGCTGAGTTAATAGCGTAGCTAAATACGTTTTCTATTGTATGTGTGCGTTTATCAGATAAATTTACGATAACAAGCGCATAGCTCTTGTCTTTTTTATCGGGCGTGATAGCGTTGTCTTCTTCGTTTTTAGTGCTATCGGTTTTATCTTCTACTTTTGCGTCATCGTCTTTTTTATTTAAACGATAAGCAAGCCACATACCGTCATCAGATAACGTGTAATCTTTTACATTAGCAAAGCTTTGTTGGGCACCTGATTGTGTGTTTACGAGTACCAGATTGTTTTTAAGTGTGTCTTTTTTTTTGGTTGTTTCTTTTTCAAGTAAGGTAGGTACTTGTGTAAAGGCGACCCAGTTAGCGGCTTTATTAATATGAGGCTTAGTGCCGCGTTCTACTTCTGCGATGAGTGTATTGCTTTGTAGTGAGTAAACTTGACCAGTTGCATTTCCACGATACGGCGTTGCACTAAAAGTGAGTACTTGACCATTGTCAGATAGTTGTGTGCTTTTAGCTGATTTAAAACTAAATACGTCTTTAAATTGTAGCGATTCTTTGGCGTGTATGCCGGTGCTAGTTAAGCTGGCAACGAGTGCCGTGCTTAATAAGGTGAGTTTTGTTTTCATTATTGATTCTCGTATTATGACATTGTTTCATTGTAACGAGTTTGGTTCATAATTCGAGCGGATCAGATAAATGGCAGCTACATACGACAAAACGACCCGGAGGTCGTTTTTTAGTATTCAATTTATTAATTTAGCAAACATTACAGCCAAATTTTTTGTAGCTCAAGCCATTGTTTTTCAAATTGAACACTAGGTTTTGCTTTAAAGTCGCTACGTACAAACTGATTCATTTTGCCTTCAACGTAGGCAAGTAAAAAGTTTGCAAGTGTAAGCTCATCACTTTGAAAGTTTTTACCTTCACGTAATTTGCGCTCACGAAGCACTTGTTTAAACTGAGTTTCTAGTTTTTCAAACAAGGTTTGTACACGTTCGCGTAAACGTTCTTGCTCACCTTGCAGAGCATCGCCCGTTAAAATACGAGTAATACCTGGGTTTTTTTCAGCAAAGGTTAGAAGTAATAATAGAATGTTATAAATGCGCGTTTGGCTTTCTTTTTCGTTTTCAATAATAATATTTATACGAGATAAAAGGGTATCTTCAATAAACTCAATTAAGCCCTCAAACATACGCGCCTTGCTCGGAAAATGACGGTATAGCGCGGCTTCAGACACACCCACCTCAGCAGCTAGTTTTGCTGTGGTGATGCGTTGTCCTAAATTAGTTTCTAACATTTGTGCGAGTGCTTGCAGTATTTGCTCTTTGCGATTACTTCTTTTTGTCGCAGGCATGAACATTCCTTTTTATTAGTTATTCTTAGTGGCGCAGTTAAGAACCCTAGTCATTTTTTGTTCAAATGATTGGCGTATGTTAATGTTTTATTCAGTTTGTTTCCAGCCTTTTTATAGATGTTTAGCCAGCTGTTCGATCACCTTGCGAGCTATTTCTACTTTACTTGTTGTTGGTAATTCTAGTTGTTCATTGTGCCAGTACAGTGTTAAAGCATTATGATCGGAATTAAACCCTAAGCCACTTTTTGATACGTCATTAGCGCAAATCATATCTAGATTTTTATTTTGTAGTTTACCTTTAGCATAGCTTTCTACATTTTGAGTTTCGGCGGCAAATCCAACCGTATAAGGGCGGTTTTGTGTAAGGTTTGCAATAGCTGCAATTACGTCAGGGTTTTTAGTTAAAGTAAGGGTGAGTTCGTCGCCTTGCTTTTTCATTTTTTGAGTCGCAATGTTTGCAGCTCGATAATCCGCAACAGCAGCGCAACCTATAAAAGCATCAGATTGTGGTGCATAGGTAAGTGACTCAGTTAATAGCTCCTCAGCGCTTTCTATATTAATAAGGTTTACGCCAGTAGGGGCTTTTATAGTGACAGGACCCGAAATTAAATTAACTTTAGCACCGAATTGCAAAGCGGCTTCTGCCAGTGCATAACCCATTTTTCCAGAACTGTGATTTGATATAAAACGTACCGGATCGAGAGGCTCACGCGTTGGGCCTGCCGTTATTGTAATTGTTTTTCCTGCAAGTAATTGCGGTTGCTCTTTTACTGTACATAGTGCAACTAGCTCATGTGGCTCTAACATGCGCCCAGCGCCGATATCGCCACAGGCTTGCTCACCTTTACCTGGGCCCCAAATAAGTACGTTACGTGCTTGTAATGTGGCTAAATTTGCTTGTGTAGCTGCGTGTCCATACATTTGCTGGTTCATGGCTGGTGCTACGGCTACTTTTGCAGGCGTTGCTAGCAGTAACGTTGTTAGTAGGTCATCAGCAATGCCCGCTGCCATTTTTGCAATAATATTGCAGGTCGCTGGGGCAACTAAAATTAAGTCAGCCCATTTTGCAAATTCAATATGCCCCATTGAAGCTTCAGCAGAAGGGTCTAGTAATGAGTCAGAGACTGTTTCTCCACTAACGGCTTGCATGGTCAGTGGTGTAATAAAGTGTTTAGCTGATTCAGTCATAACTACTTTTACTTCACAACCAGCGTCTTTTAATCGCCTAACGAGTTCTGCGCATTTATAAGCTGCAATACCGCCGGTAATACCTAGTACAATTTTTTTGTTTGTTAAGTTAGTCATGGAAGTTCATCAGTTTTTATTAAATATTGGGCTTAAAATAACAAATCTTTACCCGTACAGCGAAGTTTTTTAATTCGAAATAACAGGCTAAATTTTAAATTTGCATTACATTTATAAGACACTTTCGCCTCTCAAGGATGAACAATGCAACTTACTTCACTTCCAAACTCACTTCGACCTCGTGAAAAACTCATCTCCAAAGGAGCTAAAGCACTTACTGATGCTGAGCTCCTTGCCATATTTTTACGAACAGGGTTACCAGGAATGAATGTAATTGAGTTGGCTCAGCATCTATTAAATGAAAATAAAACCCTACATAATTTGTTTAATGCCAGTATTGAGGAGTTTTGCTCTCAAAAGGGGTTAGGGACCGCTAAGTATGTGCAGCTACAAGCTGTATTAGAGCTAAGTCAACGTTATATGCAGGAGCGTTGCCAACGAGATGCAGTGTTTAATTCGCCAAACTCAGTTTATGACTATCTAACAATTCAAATGCGAGGCTTGCAACAAGAAGTATTTATGGTGTTATACCTAGATAGCCAAAATAGATTAGTAAAAGACGAAATACTTTTTTATGGCACAATTAATTCTGCCAGTGTTTATCCGCGTGAAGTGGTAAAGGCTGCCCTTAAAAATAATGCAGCCGCTGTTATTTTTGCGCATAATCACCCAAGTGGTATTGCAGAACCGAGCCAAGCAGACAAACTTATTACGAATAAATTGCAGCAAGCACTGCAATTGGTCGACATAAGTGTGCTCGATCACATCATTGTTGGTGGAGAAACCTGTGTTTCGTTTGCCGAGCGAGGCCTGATTTAGCTTTGTTAGACACATAAGTGTGTTAAAAATGAGCTGTTTAACGTGTTTTGGCAAATTAGTTTAATTTAAATGCAGTTTTTACTTTCCCTAAGGGCATTCGATCTTTATAATTAGCCGCTATCAAATTTACATATATGAGCTGATTGGATAGATCAGTGTTTGATCTTTGCCTGTAAAAGCTGTATAAAGAGCGCCCTTCGATTTATCTCTAGGGCGGAAATACACGGCCTTAGATTAAATTAAGCTCGAGCGAAGTTATTGGAGATATATAGACATGTCTAAAGTATGTCAAGTTACAGGTAAGCGTCCAGCGGTTGGTAATCACCGTTCACACGCGAGAAACGCGACTAGACGTCGTTTCCTACCTAACCTACAAACACACCGTTTTTGGGTTGAAAGTGAAAAACGTTTTGTAACATTACGCACTACTACTAAAGGTATGCGTATTATCGATAAAAAAGGCATCGACACGGTTCTTACAGAAATCCGTGCTCGCGGCGTTAAAGTTTAAGGATCTGAATCATGCGCGATAAAATCCGTTTAGTTTCAACTGCCGGTACTGGTTTTTTCTACACTACTGACAAAAACAAACGTAACATGCCTGAGAAGATGGAAATCAAAAAGTTTGATCCAAAGATTCGTAAACATGTTCTTTTTAAAGAAGCTAAAATTAAGTAATTTTAGTTCTTCTTTTAGAATTTAAAAACCCAGCTTAGGCTGGGTTTTTTGTTTTTAAACTATGATTAGCGAATTGACATAAAAAAACCTCGTTGGCATAACCAACAAGGCTTTTAAATCAAAAAACGTTATACCAATAGCATTAAATTAGTGATTTATTTAATGCGATAAAATAATCATGTTTTTAATAAAATTGGTATCATCAGATTTTTGTGAATGCATCTTGTAGTGGTGGTACTACTTGCTTTTTACGGCTCAGTACACCATCTAACCATACTTTATCATTCTCTGGTTTTACACCGTAAGCCTGCTCAACTAAGTTTGCATCGTCAGATACAATTAGCATTTCTGAGCCTTCTTTCATTATATCGGTAAGCAGTAAAAATACAGAGTGGCGGTTGCCCTCAACTTTTAGCTTAGCAATATCGGCTGCAAGGTCTGCTTTAATATCGTCAAAAACAGCAAGGTCGATTACTTCTAGCTGGCCAATGCCTACTAGGTTACCGTTCATGTTGAAATCTTTAAAGTCACGCATTACTAAATCACGTGCTGGTGTGTCTTCTACCGCAGATTTAACGCGGAACATATCCATACCAAGTTCTTTAAAGTCTTCGATGCCTGCAATTTCAGCTAGCGCTTCAACACATTTAATATCGGCTGTGGTACATGTTGGCGATTTAAATATAACTGTGTCGCTTAAAATTGCACACATCATGATACCAGCGATGTCTTTAGGGATTTCTACGTTGTAGAAGTCATACATCATTTTAATAATGGTGTTTGAACAACCAACAGGACGAATCCAACATTCAAGCGGAGTCGATGATGTTAAGTCACCTAATTTATGGTGATCTACCACACCAACAACGCGAGCTTGGTCGATATCATCAGGTGCTTGTGTTTTTTCTGTGTGATCTACAATATACACATCTTCACCAGCGTAGCTTAACTTAAGCTCTGGTGCTTCAAAACCAAATCTATCAAGGATAAATTGAGTTTCAGGTGAAACTTCACCAAGACGAGTTGGAATTGCTGGCTCATCAATTTGGTTTTTTAAATAAGCCAGTGCAATTGCACCACAAATAGAATCTGAATCTGGGATTTTATGGCCCACTACATACATAGACATTGACGGAACTCCTTTAAATTTGCCGATATTCTAACAAAGTCTGCGGCCTTTAACATATAGACAGCGCAATTAAGTTTTAGTTACACTTTAAAATCTTGAATTTATTAGGTGTATTTATATGCGACTGGGCCGTAAAGGTTGGAACAACGTTATAATATTTTCGATGTTGATTATGATCTTCTTTTTAAATGGCTGGCATAAGCAATTTTTAGGAGGGGAGGATAAACCAGCGTTACAAGCTGTACTCCCCCAGCAAAGTTTTGTACTTACACTGCAATTTGTTGATCAAAAAATTGAGCGAATAGGAACAAGTTGGCGTACAACACCACTACAAAAAGATATACCGCTCGTGTGGAAAGCGTCTGAGCAGCAGCTTAGTGATTTAGTTAACCAATGGCAAAGCGCGGCGCTAATGGGGGTTAATGAGTCTGTTGTTTTTAATCCTAATGCACCTTTATACGTTGCTACATTTGAGTTGGCTGGCGAAAGTATGCCGTGGGTTTATTTGCTCTACAAAGGCGATGGACAATATTATTTACTCGAAAAGAGAAGCCAGCGAATACTCGCACTCGATTTAAAAACTGCTCAGCAGTTATTCCCTAGTTTTGATTTTTCACAAAGTGAGTCTAATTAATGCCTGAATTACCAGAGGTAGAAGTGAGCCGAATGGGTATCACTCCCCACGTACAAAACCAAGTTGTTACAAAGGTAAATATTTACAATGCCAGTATGCGCTGGCCAGTGCCCGATGATGTGTATCAACTTGAAGGGCTAATTGTTACAAGTATTGAGCGACGAGCTAAATATTTACTTTTACATTGTGAGCTTGGGAGCACTATTTTACATTTGGGTATGTCAGGCAATTTGCGGGTTGTAGATAAAAGTGAGCCTTTAAAAAAGCACGACCATGTAGAATTTGTATTTGGAAATAATAAGGCGCTGCGCTTGAACGATCCTCGTCGTTTTGGTTGTTGCTTATGGCAAGAGCCCGGTGAAGTGCATAAGCTACTCTCTAAGCTTGGTCCTGAGCCGCTTACCGATGATTTTTTTGCTAAACGCGTGTACGAACAATCGCGCAATAAAAAAGTACCGGTAAAGCAGTTTATTATGGATAACGCAGTTGTTGTTGGTGTTGGTAATATTTACGCGAATGAATCGTTATTTAAAGCGGGTATACATCCAAAGCGAGAAGCGGGAAAAGTATCGCTCAAACGTTATCAAGCACTTATCCCTATTATAAAAGACACGCTTGCGGCGGCTATTACACAAGGTGGTACAACGCTTAAAGACTTTGCACAAAGTGATGGTAAGCCTGGGTATTTTGCCCAAGAGTTATTAGTATATGGGCGCAAAGGTAAGCCATGTATGACGTGCGAAAACGAATTAGAAGAAATTAGATTAGGGCAACGCAGTACTATTTTTTGCTCAAATTGCCAAAAGTAGTTATTTGAATTTTACTGACTCTAAATTTAATGAGATTTAAGGGCCAGCTTTAAAAGCGGGCCCTTTATTTTAAAGCTCGAACGGTGCTACACCGACTGCCTTCATTTTATATCCTACCTGCGCTATTTCGCCCGACCATGTTTCTGTGCTTATTATTCCGGTTACAACGATTGCGTCGTACAGACTATCTATAGGCACACCACCTTTAATCGTTACATGGACTATTTGATTTGGCGGTGGTGGTGGTACGTGTATACAGGCGCCAAAATAAGGCACGAGTAAAAACTCAGTAATGACTTCGCTATCGCCCTCAAGTGGCACAACAAAACCTGGCAAACTTACCGATTGACCATCAAGCGCTTTTACCACTGGAGCATCTAAATCGGGTTGCACCCAGTTTTGATCGCTGCCTTCGTGATTAGCTTGTGCTTGAGTGTCTATTTGCATATGACCTTTGGGAATTAAGTCTTCCCAAAAAATTTCTTTTGGTGGATTGGCATAGCTCGCTACGCTTATAAATAATAAGCTAATAGCAGCAATGTATTGAAAAGCTGTTTTAAAAAATGTCATAAAATACCTAAAGATTATGCTTTTATACTCATGCCATCGCTGAGTGAATAAAAATAAGCGCGAGTAGCGGGTATTAAGCCAATAACAAAACCTGCGGCCATAATAACCCCGATTAAGCCCAGTTCATAGTAAGAGAGCATTGTGATATTTACGCTTATACCGGCATGGCTTTGTAAGTAACCGCTGGCTGAAAAAATAACTAAATAGTAAAGCGCACTACCCACTAGGCAACCAAGTAAAGTTGTCAGTAATGACTCAATACTTATAAGTGTAAATAAATGCCAAGGGCGAGCGCCTACTGAGCGCAATATAGCAAGTTCGCGACGTCGCTGGCTCAGATTTGCAAGCAATGTCGTTAACATACCAAGTAAGCTAACTAACACGACAACAGCTGAGAATAGTAATAGTATTTTTTCTACTATGGCGAGCATTTCCCATAACTCTTTAAGTGTTACGGTTGGCATAATGCCAAGCAGGGCTTCTGGCTTATATTGATTTATATTGCGCCTAATTTGTAATGTGTACAAAGGCGAATTAAATCCCATTAAAAATGCTGTAATTTGCTTAGGGTGACCAACTAGGTTGTTATGTTCGTCATGCTCATGCTCATGCTCATGCTCATGGCTCGCTTTACCGCCGTGAATTAAATCGATTGCAGCCAAAGGAATGTGCAGCGTTTTATCAACTGGCGTGCCTGTTGGGTTTAAAATGCCGACGACTTTAAATGGGTTATCGTCATGATGATGAAAACTGGTGTTCCCCATGCCGTGCGATATAACAATAGAGTCGTTAAGTTTGTAGCCTAGTTTATTTGCAACTTCGCTACCTAGCACCACTTCGTTAATTGCGGCAAAAGGGTGGCCTTTGTTAAAGATTAAATTTTGTTTTTTTGCAAAGCGATAATGGCTAAAGTAATCAAGTGTTGTGCCTAGTACCGCTTGGCCTTTATGGCTGTCGCCTAGGCTTATAGGTATGCTCCATTTTACGCCTCGCTGACTTGTTATGTATTGATAACTTTTCCAACTTACGCCGTTATTAGTATGGCCAATTCTAAATACTGACGAAAGCAGCAACTGTATATCGCCGGTACGCGCACCAACAATTAAATCAGTGCCCGAAATAGTATTACTAAAACTACTTTTAGCATCAATTCGTACACGTTCAATACTCAAAAGTAGCATTACACTAATTGCGATAGTAAATAATGTAAGCAGTACACTTGCGCGGCGATTTAATAAGCTTTTGTAAGCAAGTTTAGCGAGAATCATACCTGCTCCTGCAAATTTATAAGATCAATGGAGCGGTTAAATAAAGGCTTTAGTGTTTCATCGTGGCTCACAAATACCAGCGTACTATTAGATAACTTTGCTTGTTCAAACAGTAGCTTTATAAAGCTCTCACGGTTATTTGTATCGAGTGCAGATGTGGGCTCATCAGCAATTATTAGTTCAGGGCTGCCTATAAATGCGCGAGCGGCAGCAACGCGCTGTTGCTGTCCAATACTCAGTGTCGCTACATCTTTATGGTGATACTGGGCAGTAAGGCCTAAAGCATTTAATAACCGTATCGCTTCTTTTTGTAAGGCAGAGTTTTTATTTGATGATTTCTTTAATATTTTTTGTTTTCGGCTTTTTGAAAACTCACACCCAAGCGTTATATTTTCAATAGGAGTTAAATAAGGAAGCAGGTTAAAGTTTTGAAAAATGTAGCCAATGTGATCCGCTCTAAAAACATCACGGGTGGTATTGCTTAATGTAGTTAGGTTTTGGTCTAAAATTGATACCTCACCGCTGGTGGCTGTATTAATGCCAGCAAGAATCGCTAATAAGGTCGATTTACCTGAGCCACTAGGACCGTGTAAAAAAATATGCTCACCTTTTTCTATAACTAACTCTTTTATGTTGAGCGTGGGTGAGCTATCGCTTTTATGCCACTTAAAAGTTACGTTTTTCAGGTTTATCATTATCCGATTACCAACCCCAGTAGTTTAGATCTTTACGCATTTTTAGCTGTCTTATTATATTTAATGGCTTGGGTTTTAGTTTTTCGTTACTTTGTAAAAATTCATTAGCTGCATTTAATACGCGTTGGCTAGATTGGCCATCGGTATACGGATGAAGTTCCTGGCAATAGCTTTCAATATTTTGCATTAAATCACTAGGTTTAGTAAGCACGTGTTCAATAGCTGCTTCTACTTCATCTGCGTCGGTAATATCAAGTAAATGAGGAAGTGGTTTTTGATTACAAAACGTGACTACCGGTTTACGTAGTAGTAAAAACATTAAAAGAACTGACGATGTATCGCACAGCATAACATCAGCAGCTTGCAGTAACGGCAAAACGTTATCGGTTTCAATAAATGTTAGATTTTCGTTACTCAGCGCTTTATATTTATTAACCCATTCGGCAGGCATTTTAGGATGAAACTGCATCAAAATACGCCACTTACCTTGCTCACTAAAATGTTTTATTTGCTCATATAATTTAGGAGCAAGTGATAGCTTTCGTGAGAAAGTAGAGCATATAAGTAAAGTAGGGCGAGGGTCGTCGCTTACATAAGGATTATTTGAAGTGTTACTAAAAAGTGGATCGAGTGTTGGCCAGCCAGTTTCAGTTACTTTAAAGAAACCATGCTGCTTAGCTAGCTCTTTAAATCGGGTTGTTGTATTTGGGCCTTGCGTACAATATAAATCGTAACAACCACGAATAGTAAAATGACCACGATTACCTTCAGAGCTGCGCTTTTCAGAATTAAAACCATGAAATACAGCTACTTTTTTACCTGGAATAAAGCTAGGTACTATATTACCCGGTATAAACGTAATGTTTGGAGCCCAGCTTTTTACATCTTTTATGGTATGTAAACGTGGCTCGTCTGTGGTTAAAAAATCGGGGTTTACTTCGCTACCCGCTAAAAACCAGCGTACTTCACCACCATGTGTCAATATTTGCGCCTGCAAAGGTCTCAAGATAGCGTATGAATAATTCTGAGAAATATACATTAAGTATTTTTTATTTTTAGTGGCAGTTAAGTAGTTCAAGCTATCTCCTCAGGCTGGTTAGCACATTAAGTTTACCCCATTGCGACTCGCTTATAAATATATGCCTTTATTTGTTTTAAGCATCCGATTGAGCTTTGAGGTTGGCTAGATTATTATACAGCCCATATAACCCCATACCATACTTTGCTCAAAGAGCATCCCTAACCCCGGAGATAGCATGACTAGCTATAAAGTTTTAGACGTAAACGATGATTTACCCATTCGTACCAAAGGTGAAGTACACAGCGGTAAAGTTCGTTCAGTTTATTGGTTAACTGATGAAGACAGCGCACGATTAATTAAAGATAAAGGCTACCAAGTACCGACAGGTACTGAGCTTGCTATTATGGTTATTTCAGACCGAATTTCTGCATTTGATTGCATTTGGCAGGGCGAAAACGGTTTAAATGGCGTACCAGGTAAAGGTATAGCGCTAAACTCAGTGGCAGCCCATTGGTTTAAGTTATTTGATAAAGCGGGTCTTGCGGGCAATCATATTGTAGATATTCCGCATCCGTATGTGTGGATTGTACGTAAAGCCAGTACAGTGAAGGTAGAGGCAATTGCTCGCCAATATATTACGGGTAGCATGTGGCGCGATTACGCTAAAGGCATACGTAACTTTTGTGGTATTGAATTACCAGAGGGTTTAAAAGCGAACCAAAAGCTTGATAACGTTTTAATTACGCCGTCAACAAAAGGTATTATTGAAGGCGTTGCTGATATTCCGCCTGTTGATGATGTAAATATTACTCGCGCTAATATTACTAATAACTTAGATGTATTTAACTTTAAATCGGCAGATGATGTAACCAAATACGAAAAACTGTTAGTTGAAGGTTTTAAATTAATTAGTGATGAACTAGCGAAGCTTGACCAAATTTTTGTAGATACTAAATTTGAGTTTGGTTATGTAGAGGATTTAAATGGCGCGCAACAGCTTATATATATTGATGAAGTAGGCACGCCTGATTCGTCACGTATTTGGGATGAAGCCGCTTACAAAGACGGTAAAATTGTTGAAAATTCTAAAGAAGGCTTTCGTCAATTACTGATTAATAACGTGCCAGAGAGCGACGTATTATTAAATAAAGATCGCATGAGTGAGCGTGAGCAGTTAGCTAAAGATTATATTTTACCAGAATCAGTAATGCTTGAAGTGTCAAATACCTATGTTGGCATAGCGAGTAAAATTGTTGGCAGAGATATCGTGATCCCTGAAGATCCTCGCCAAGAAGTTATTACTATTTTAGATAACGATTACGGATTAATTGTTAAATAACAGCACTTAAGTGCTAATAAAGCCAGTAAATAAATCTTTATTTTTAGTTACTGGGCTATAATTCTTGCAATTAGTGCTCGTCTCTAATTAACTTAACCTAACATTAATGTTTAGGTATTGTTATGTTTGAACGGGCATTGCAAAAGTTTGCTAAAAGTCATTACTTTTTAGCTATAGGTTTGTTTTTTAGTCAGTTTGCTTTAAGTGCGAATATTGAATTAGTAATAGAAGATCAACACGGCCAAAAGTTATCAGGTGCTGTGGTTGAGCTTAATATTGCTGGTAAACAAGCCACACCATCAAATTTGCCCATTGCTATAATGGATCAAGTCCATAAGCAGTTTTTACCCGAATTATTAGTTGTACAACAGGGTCAAAAAGTTAACTTTCCTAACAGCGATAATATTCGTCATCATGTTTATTCTTTTTCACAAGCTAAGCCTTTTCAACTAAGATTATATTCAGGCCAACCAAAAGAGCCCATTACGTTTGAGCAACAAGGGGTTGTTGTTTTGGGGTGTAATATACATGACTCTATGGTTGGCTATATTTATGTAGCTAATAGCGAATTCGTATATAAAACAGATAAAAAAGGCTATGTAAATTTGCCTATTAATACACTGCCTGCACAAGTGAGTGTGTGGCATCCATTACAAACAGCACCATTGGAGAATAAAAAAATGATAACAATTAATTCTCAAAAACAGTTACAGATAACAGTAAACACATCAACTCCAGCACCCAGAAATACCTTTGGTAGTAAGTTTAAGGCTGGTAATGACTAATAGTTTACGAAATCGCATAACCATTTTATGTGTTGGCTTAGTGTTATTAACCACTATGGTCAGCTTGTTTAGTTTTTGGTGGTCTACGAGTAAATTTCAAGAAGAAAAAGTAAATCAAGATATTACCGTAGCGCAAAATGTTTATAAGCAATATTTAAAGTCAAAAGAAAGCCTACTGTTAACCGCTGCAAAAGTACTCACCTCCGATTTTGGTTTTAAGCAAGCTGTAGCAACGCGAGATGCAGGTACAATCAGCAGCGTGTTGTTTAATCACAGTCAGCGTATTGATGCCGAATTAATGTTGTTACTTGATTTATCGGGTAAGCTAATTTCCGCCAATACTGACGAAGACGTTTTTGCACACAACTTAAAGCCCTTGATGGAAGAGCTTTTAAGTGCGCCAGAAGAGTCTAGTTTTGTGGTGCTTAATAACGAGCTGTATCAAATTATTTTATTACCTGTAAAAGCGCCACGTACAGTAGCCTATAGTTTGGTGGGCTTTAAAATTGACGACAATGTAGCCCATGAACTAAAAAGCTTAACAGGCATGGATGTAAGTTTTATAGGCAGTGCTGACGATATTGTTATTAGCTCATTAGCTAATCGTCCTGAGCAATTTGAACCTGTTAGCTATTTTAGTACCGTAACCACATCGCGGTTTTTTGGTGAGTATTTAGTGTTTCGTAACCGAGAAATAGATTTACCATCGTTGTTGACCCATCCCATAATTATTTTGCTGAGTGCCGATTTAACACAAAGTTATAGTGATTTCGAAAAACTGCTTTTTACACTTATTATTTTAGCTATTTTAACTATGTTTGTAGGTGTTATTACAAGCAGCATATTTGCAAATAATTTAACTACGCCACTTACTCAACTAGCTGTAATAGCAAGGCAATTTGCACAAGGGAATTATGCTTTTGAATTTAAAGGCCAAAGGCAAAGTACCGAAATAGACACGCTAGTCGCAGCGTTTGATAGCATGGGTAATGATATTAATCAGCGCGAGCAACAAATTAGCTTTCAAGCCCGTCACGACTCCCTAACAGGCTTTTATAACCGCTCAGCAATGCTTGAGGTGCTTGATGATGAGTTAGATTCATCAGCCGAGTACACGCTCGTTGCAATAGACATAAAAGGTCTTCGCCATATAAACGATAAGCTCGGTCCGCGCATTGGTGATGACTGCCTAAAGGCCGTTGCTTGCAGAATAAGTGAGTTTTCGGATGAGTTAGGGGGCTTTCATGCCCGTATTGGCGGCGATGAGTTTTTAACTGTGTTTCCGACTGCGGCAGCGCGTGAACACAAAAGCGGTATTGTTGGCTTAATGGCACAATTACAAGCGTGCTACACCATTCAAAAACTAAAAATTAACTTACGCTTTAGTGCAGGCATTGTGCAGTATCCTACACAAGGTATTGCAAGTGATGACTTAATGCGCCGTGTGCTAATTGCAGTTGAAAGTGCTGCAAACACACAAGAGAGCATACATTACTATCAAAATGGCGAAGACGAAGCGCACTTAGAGCGCTTAATAATGCTTGATGAACTAAAGCAGGCTATTAGTGATGACGATGGTCAATTGTTTATGACTTATCAGCCAAAATTACATTTGAAATCGCAAAAAATAGATAAAGTTGAGTCGCTTATTCGCTGGCAGCGAAAAGATGGTAGCTGGGTTAATCCTGAACTGTTTATTGACTTAGCCGAGCAGTCGGGGCTTATTGTTGAGCTTACTGGGTGGGTTGTTCATACGGTTGTAGCACAAGTAGCTGATTGGCAGTCTAAAAATATAAACTTACAGGCTGCAATAAATGTATCAGCGCAAGACATAGCATTTCCGGGCTTTCACGCTGCATTAGTTCGCACGCTTAAAAAGTACAAATTAGATTCTAAGCTGATCACTATTGAGCTTACTGAGCGCGATATGATCGAAAACGAAGAAAAAGGTATTAAAGCGCTCGAAAACCTAAAGGCAATTGGCGTTAAAATATCATTAGATGATTATGGTGTAGGGCAAACATCACTTGGTAGATTAAAAATGCTGCCTATTGATGAGCTTAAGCTAGATAAGTGCTTTATCCTAAAACTTGATGAATCGCAAAAAGATCAATTTATAGTGCAATCATCAATTACGTTGGGACATCAGCTAGGTTTCTCGGTTGTAGCTGAAGGGGTTGAAACGCTTGGCTCATTAAATTTACTTAGAGGCATGCAGTGCGACCATGCACAAGGCTATTACTTAAGTAGGCCTTTAAAAGCAGAACTATTAGAAGAATGGCTGGAGGAATACTATGCAAAAAATTAAATACTTATTAGCAAGTTTGTTTTTAATAGTTAGTGTGCCGAGCATTGCAAGCAATGGAAAACTGCTAGCTACGCCGGGAGTTTCTCAAATTGAAGGCAGTGGCGGCGGGGGGATTGTACCGTGGGCACAACTTGCTGGGTACGCAAGTGATGATGAATTTTCGGTAAATGGCTTTTGTAGTCGCGCAGATGTAACCGACTACACACTTGACGTATGTGGTGCACAACTTAATTTATTTAATCGTGTTGAGCTTAGTTATGCCCAACAGCGCTTTGATGTACCAGCACTTGATGCTGAAATAGAGCAATCAATTACAGGTGCTAAAATACGTTTGTACGGCGATATTGTTTACAGTGATTGGCCACAGCTTAGCTTAGGGATTCAGCATAAATCACTGGATGATGGCAGTATTGCAACACTTGTAGGCGCAGAAGAGACTAGCGGTACTGACTACTACCTCGCTGCTAGTAAATTACATTTAGGGGCTATTGCTGGCTATAACTGGTTTTGGAACGTAACTACAAGATACAGTGAAGCTAATCAACTTGGTTTACTTGGTTACGGTGGAGAAAATACTAGCGGAAAAGTATTATTTGAAGGCAGCACAGCACTATTTTTGAGTCGCGAAATAGCCGTAGGTGTTGAGTATCGTCAAAAATCAAATAACTTAAACTTAGGCGAACAAGATTGGAAAGACTTATTTGTAGCGTGGATGCCTAACAAGCATGTGAGTGTGACTGCGGCTTACCTTGATTTAGGAAGCATTGCAGGGGCTGACGATCAAACAGGTTGGTATTTATCGGTTACAGGGTATTGGTAATGAAAAGCGTTGGTATTTTTTTGATTTGTTTAGGGTTGCTTAGTGGGTGTGCAAATTCTACTAAGCTCTCACTTTATCAAAAGCTGGATGGTAAAGCTGGGATAGGCAGAATTGTTGATAGCTTTATCTATCAAATAGGCAATGACGAGCAGATAATTCATTACTTTGAACACAGTAATATAGCGCATTTCCGCCAAGGATTTATTAATCATATGTGCATGTTAGTAGAGGGCCCGTGTACATACGATGGTGACTCTATGGTGGCAATTCATACTGGTATGCATATTACAGAGAAAGATTTTAATCATGTTGTTGATTTGCTTATAAATGCAATGAATGAGCAAGATGTTAGCCATAGCTTACAAAACGATATTCTTTCTAGAATGGCGCCACTTCGTGATGAAATTATAAAAATGTAACTATAAAGCTTTCAAAGTAATTATTAAGTAAAGGGAACCTTGCTTTGATTGCATTGTCCACATAGAATTATTTCATAAAAACAACAATTGGCAAATATAGCTTGTATGGCTTATCTATTTATTTCTCGCAAAAATGTACACGCAAAATACTATAAAAAAATAATCAAAAGATTGTCGATGAATTGCCAATTACACATCATGGGAGCGCCTAAGCTTTCTGCTGTGAAATATTTAATAGATGCGTTCCAAGTTAATTTTACTGGTGTAGTAAACTCTCAACTAAAACGTAAAAGAGCACGTAATACAACTTGGAATAATTCTATCGTTACTGCGGTTTATAGTGCTGGTTTAGTTTTATTTGAACGATTACGATACGCCAAGTATTTAGCCTTATTAACCGAGACTAATCCTGAATACATTGTCATTTGGAACGGCAATAAACTTCCAAATACAACCGTTGCTATGGCTGCAAAAGCATTAGGTGTAAAGCAGTTTTATTATGAAAATGGTTTACTACCCGGTACAAGCAGTTTAGACCCTAATGGTATTAACTATAATGCGTCGTTAAGCCGTGACCCTTCTTTTTACCTAAATTTTGACCCACAAAATAAGTTAAACTTTTCTGCGCCGGATTTAATTCCAAGAGCTGATCATAAAAAGCGCTGTGAATTTGAGTGCGCCGATGTGCCAGAACGCTATATATTTGCGCCTTTTCAAGTACCTCACGATACTCAATTAGCTAGCTTTTCTCCGTGGATAAACTCTATGGACATGTTTTACGACGAGGTGATTAAAGCCGTCAAAAGCTTAAATGATCCAAGTTTAAAAGTGGTTTTTAAAGAGCATCCGTCGTGGCATAAACATTACGCTCATCTTTATGAAAAAGATCCGATTGCAATTTTTGCTAATGGAAATCAAACGAGTGATTTGATTAAGTGCGCAGAAGCCGTATTAACGATTAATTCAACGGTCGGCTTAGAAGCATTACTGCTAAATAAACGAGTTTTAACTCTTGGACAAGCCTGTTACAACATTGAGGGCTTGGTAAAGCATGCGAGCACTGCCGAGCAGCTTGCAGCAAATCTGAACGAAGTAATGCAGGGCTGGCAACCAAATACATTATTAAAGGATAAGTTTTTTAGCTTTATTGAACATGTATATTGTATTCCTGGCGTTTGGAAACACACTGAAGATAAACACATTAAAGCGATTGAAGCGCGTTTTACGGGTAATGATGAGTTTGCTAAATATCATGGTGATAAGGAATCGTAGTGAAAAACCTAATTAGCTGTCAGCAATTACACGAGCAAATTAATAATCCTGCATTAGTGATATTTGATGCAGGTATGCTGCGCCCAGGTGTTTTGGGTACTTATTCGCCACAAGCAATGCTGCCCAACGCTAAACGTTTTGACATAAAAAACGAGTTGGCCGATAGATCAAATCCCTTACCAAGTACGGTATGCAGCGAGCAGCAGTTTACCCACGTGATGCAAAATGCAGGAGTAAATAACGATTCGTTTATAGTTGTATACGAAGATGGCGGTTTATTTAGCGCAGCAAGGGCGTGGTGGATGTTTAAAGCTATGGGGCATCACAACGTAAAAGTACTCAGTGGTGGCCTTAAAAAGTGGTTAGAGAGCGGTTACGCCACACAGCAAGGTTATAGCAAATCGTTAGGTAAAAGTGATTTTACGGCAAGCTATAATCCTGAGTATTTTATCAATAGCCAACAAGTGGTTGACGCAATTGATGAGCCCAGCATTGTATTGCTAGATGCACGTGCTTATAAGCGTTTTACAGGCGAAGAAAGTGAACCCCGAAAAGGCATGCGTAGCGGGCATATCCCAAATAGTCGCTCGTTGCCTTTTATGGATTTACTTAATAAAGGTGAAGCCAAACCACTTGCCGAAATTAAAGCGATATTTAGTGACGTGGTTGATGATGCGCGACAGTTACAGTTTAGCTGTGGCTCAGGTATTACAGCGTGTGCTTTAGCGTTATTTGCTACCGAATGTGGTTACAGTAATTTAAGCGTT
>NZ_JACJFD010000018.1:0-94898 GCF_014164415.1 Pseudoalteromonas sp. SG43-1
ACCTGACTCCATGCCGAACTCAGTAGTGAAACGAAACAGCGCCGATGATAGTGTAGCATTTGCTATGTGAAAGTAGGACATTACCAGGCTTCAAATTGTAGAGAGCCCGACTAGAAATAGTCGGGTTTTTTTACGTCTGCAGAAAAGTGAAATACGCGCAATTAATACACACTCATATCGCGACACAAAGAGAGTGTAGCATTTCACTGCGACTTTCTACCGCTGTGGGCACTACGACATCATCAGGGTTCAAATTGTAAAAAGTAAAATGTGGTGAATTACTCACATATCGCATTATAATTTAGCTAATTTACATCCTACCAAGCACTTATGTAAAACACTCAATCTTGGTGAACGAGATAAATTAAGAATCAGTTTGATCCCCTACTTAGTTGAAAAGTATCTATATAAATATAGTTAAGCTCTATCTCAATAATACTGAATGGGATTGAGGTAAAAACAGTGTTACCTAGGTACTTAATACTCTTATAGAGCACATATATTGTGCCAACATGTAATTCATTGACTATAATCATTAATCCTAGGTCGCGGTAAAGAGCGCTACTTAAAATAATTAAATAATGGATTATCCGAACTGGTGAATTATTTCCTTGTTAGCATAATTAATCTTCATTGTACTTTGCATAATTCAACAAAGGATTTAATTTTCTCTGATGCGATATAAAATATCTTGGTGCTTACTTTTTACCACTATGCTTACTCATTTTTCAGCTTTTTCTAATGAGTTAGAATTTTCTGGTTATGCTCGAGTTATTGGTGGTTACTTAGACGAAAAAAATGTCGAGTTTAAGGGATATGAAGACAGTATTAAATTTTCTCCATCTAGTTTAATTGGATTCCAAGGCGAGTATCAATTTGATGATAAGTGGTCTGCAACAGCTCAATTTTTGTTAAGAAGCAATAACACAACAGCTTCCGATAACTCAGGGTTAGAGTGGTTATATTTAACATATAGACCGACAGATAATATTCAAATAAAACTCGGAAAGTTACGCACACCTTTTTTTACCATGAGTGACTTTTCGGATGTTGGTTTTGCGTACCCATGGATCAATCCACCTCAACAAGTTTATGATACTTATTTATTTAAAACGTTTAATGGCATAGATGCTGTTTATAAATTTGGTGCAGAAAACTTTGATTTGAGCTTTGAAGGTTACTATGGTGAAGAGTCGGGTGATATAGGGATTGGCGCCTTAAGAACGGGCTTTGAAGTTGATAATCTTTTAGGGTTCATTGGTAAGATTAATATTGAAAACTTAGAATTTAGAGTTTCCCGTTATAATGGGAATATCAAGCTTGATATTGATGAGATAAGACAGCTAGAAAATGTGCTTAATAGCCTTAATTTTACAAAAAGCGCCAGCTCGGTAAAAACAAAAGGTAGAGCACATGCAAATCAATTTGGCGTAATTTACGACAATTTAGATTATTTTTTTAGAGGTGAATGGGTCCGCATTAAAACTGATTTGGGGATAGTGCCTATAATTCAAAGCTATTATTTAACTGCCGGTGTTAATCATGCTCCTTTTACATACCACTTAACATTTGCAGATAGCGACGTAGAAACTCGTTCTGCTGAAAATGAAATTCCGTTAGGTATTAATAGCGACTTAGATCAACTTGCATATGGGTACAATCGTATTTTTGATGAATCTACGCCTGATTCAATTAAGAGTTGGACGGTTGGTGTACGCTGGGATGTGCTGCCAAACCTTGCCTTAAAAGCTGAGTTTTCAACCCTAGAAGGTGACGATGTAAAAGACTCGTTTTTCGTTACTCCTGATGACTCTGATTTTGATAAAAAAACTAATCTTTATCTTATTGGTTTGGATTGGGTGTTTTAATGATATTTTTTAAACCTATTAATAACATTAAAAAAATAATGATGCTCTTTGTAGTCGCTAGTAGCCTATTTGGTTTTAGCATTTCAGTTTATGCAGAAAATACAAACCCCTTGAACGTCATTATTGTAGTAAATACCACAGATAAAAACTTATCTTTTAGTAAGCAACAAATTCGCCATATTTATATGGGCGGAGCTATGAGCAGACAATTTAAAGCAGTTAACCTATTTGTCGGCAATCCGCTTAGAATAAATTTTAACACTAGGATGGTAGGTCTTACTGAATCTAGAATACAAGCTTATTGGGCCCAAATGCGATTCACGGGGCGCAGCAAGCCCCCTGTCGAATTTGAGTCTACAGAAGAGGTTATAGAGTACTTACTAACCGTTGAAGACTCAGTAGCTTACCTTCCAGCAGGAATTACTATACCTAAAGAGCTCACCATAATTGCACTAAATTAAAAGTAAGCCGTTTGCTTAGTAAAAAATCAATTGCACTGAGTTATTTTGAAGTTATTGTTAGTTCTTTAAATAATATTTTCGCTCGTTCAATTGCGTGTGGTAGTTGTGCAATGCACACTGGTTTTGCAAAGTAATAGCCCTGCATTTCATCACTACCATTTGATACTAGGTAGTTAGCTTGGTCGGTTGTTTCAATTCCTTCGCTACATATTTTTAAACCAAGGCGTTGGCCTAAATCGAGTATTGCTTGTAATACTGCAGTGTCTTTTGCTGAGCTTGCATATTGATTTACAAACATTCGATCTATTTTTAATGTATCAATTTCAATTTTAGTAAGGTAACTCAATGAAGAGTAACCTGTGCCAAAGTCATCTAATGCAATTGAGCCTCCCATAACTTTAACTTGATTAAAAAATTGATTCGCGTTTTCAAAATTTTCTAAATAGCTTGATTCTGTTATTTCAAACTGAACATTTGAAATATCGACGCTATGTTCAAGTAGTTTACTTTTTACAGTATGAATGAAGTTATGATCTTTTAAGTCATGGCTTGAAAGATTCATTGAGACGAGTACATTATTCCCCATAAGTTGTTTTAGCATTTGCACATCTTTAAATACTTGTGTGATCACCCATTGGGTAATCGCTTTTATTTTACCTGCTTGTTCCGCTATAGGTATAAACTCATCAGGAGAAACAAAGCCTAGCTCTTTGCTTTGCCATCTTATTAAGGCTTCTAAGCCTTGAGCTTCGCCTGTATTCGACATTTTAAGCTGATAAAATAACTCAAATTCATTTTGCGCTATTGCGTGAGATATTAAGTTAGCGACTTGCGCTTTTCGTTTGTTATCTTCAAGCATTTTATGGTGGAATATTGTATATGCGCCTTTGCCTTTTTCTTTTGATGTGTACATTGCAATATCGGCATTACTGATAAATGTATTTATATCAAATTCAGCTTCTTTGGCACTTGCAATACCAATACTAATACCCGCTGGTACGTCCCACTCATTTATAGTGAATGGCTCTTTCATACCCTCAATGATACTTTCGGCAATATCTATAACAATAGATTGCTCAGTGATATTAGGTAGCATAATTAAAAACTCATCACCGCCTAAGCGTGCAATTATGTCGTTACTACGCAGATAACTTTTCACTTTTTTAGCCACAGCTTGTAAAAGCATATCTCCGGTTTCATGGCCTAGGGTGTCGTTAACGCCTTTAAAACTATCAACATCAAAGAACATAATCGCAACGTCTCGGTCGTTACTTTTACTACTAGCCAGCTCGAGTTTGAGTAGGTCCATAAAAAACATGCGATTAGGTAAACCTGTTAATATATCGTAGTTGGCGAGGCGCTCCATTGAATGCGTTTGTACTAAAAGTTGTGCGGTGTGTTTATGATTGGTTTGAACTTGGGAGTCAATTGTTTGTAGTAATGCATTAATGTCGTTACCAAGTTGAGATACTTCATCATGACCAGTGACTTGGTATTGAAGCTTATAATTTGTTGATTTTTCAACTTTCTGTGTGAACTTCGAGAGCGCTAAAAGTGGGCTTAATAAACGCTGATATATCCAAAATGAAATAATAATGGTGAGTGCAATAATTAAAACAACAAATGGAGCTGCACTATAAAAAAGGCTAATTTTACTTTCATTCAATGGCTTTTTAAAGTCTTGCACAATGAGCAAATATCCAATAGGAAATTGCTCCTCCCCAATTGCCTTTAAGGCCACTAGTCCTTCATTGGTTATTGTAACCGCATAAGGTAAATTTTTTGGTTGAATACTTATAAGCTCAGGCTTAAAGCTCTCAAGCTCTAAATAGTTAGGGTGGACATACGATTGGATTAATTGCCAGTCAGCGTCAAATACATTAACAAACTTAATGTGTTCATATCGATCAAAACCGAGTAATTCGGTGGTTATAGAGAACAAATCAACTTGCTCAGACATAACACGTAATAAGCTATCGGAAATATTTGAAGACATTGCATCTAAGTTTTGTTTAACAGATTGGCGATATAAATCTTCGTGTTCATTAATTGCGAGGAAAAAAACTAAATTTGCGCTAAATATAATTAAAACCGTTGTTATTATAATAAATTTATATCGAATACTATGAAGCATCAAATCTAACCCTTAACCATCATTTAATTATGTTTTAGTTATTATTGTGTAATCAGGCAATCCATAATTACAAAAAAGTTACTTACTACGCCCTTTGTAGCACTAAAAGCTTAACATTGAGAATGCTTTTAAATTCATATACTAAATATAGCTGTTTATTTAATTTTGTACTGACTTACTTTGTTGCAATTTCATTCTTGGTTTAATAAGTGACCTGTGTAAAACTACCTAAGTTAATTTAGTAAATCAGGTGACATGAATGTCGAATATTAAAGCTTGGAAACTTATAAGCCTGTTTTGTTTGTTCGCAGTGCTTATGGGTTGTCAATCTAAAGAAGAGCAGCTGCAACAAACAATTCAAGAGTCTATTAAAAAAGCAGATACAGAGCTGTCACAGCTTGGTACTGCGCTTGATAATGGGAATGTGCGCAATGCTGTATTACTTAAAGGATATGGCGAGCTCCTTAAAAAACAACAACCAGAGCTTACAAAAGTTGTTGATGTAATTACCCTTGATGCAACGCGCCAAGGTGCACTTTATAGTGGTTTAACACAGCGACTTAAAGATATTAAAGGAACTTACTTAATTCCTCCTTACGAAGATACGTTGCATAGCATTGATTTGTTGCGTGATGCGTCTAAACCTACGCTATTTTCTGATGCGTTAACCGATCCTATTAATATGCTAGCTGATATGTCCAAAGGCACTTTAGCGCGTGTAGGCGCAATTAGTAAGCAAGCTGAAGGTGAGGGTGTTGGTAACCAAATGGTAGGTAACCCTAACTATGGTAACTGGCAAACAAATAGTAATGGTATTAGCTTTTGGCAATGGTACGGCATGTACCGTATTTTAGGCGATGTATTTGACCGCGTTGAATATGGTAGTTGGAGCAAGCGCCGAAAGTATAGTTATTACAATGACTATGGCCGTTCGCGTTATTCAAGCCCTAAACAAATTAAAACCCAAAGCGCGCTAGAAACACGCACGCGCCAAACATACCAACGCCAAGGTAAGCAGTTTACAAGCCCTTATGCGAGTAAAAAAACAGGTGCATCCGGTTTAAGCCGTAGTAGTTATACGCCACCAAAAAGCCGCAGTAGTTATTCTCGTTCTAGCAGTTATAGCAATAGCTCAGGATCGGTGCGTGATAGCGGTAGCAGAACCTCTCGTGGCGTGAGCCGTGGTAAGTAAAAGAATAAAGTTGGAGTTAGAATAATATGTATGAATTTAATGGAATAACTATGTGGTCGCTACAAGCATTGGCGATTGATTTTGCAATTATTGTTTTATTATTTGTAAGCCTTAAATATATAAAAGGCTGGGTTTCAAACTTACACGCAAATGATGAAATAACAGAGCGTGATAACTTTGCTTTTGGTATTAGCTTTGCCGCTGGTTTAGTGGCACTGGCGATTGTATTAACAGGTGTAAGTAGTGGTGCTTTTGCTGCAACACTGCAACAAGAAGCACTGCAAATGTTAGCTTACGGCGCATTAGCAATTGTACTTATTAAGTTGGGTCACTTTTTTCAAGATAAAGTAGCGCTTCGTAAAGTAAGCCTGCACGACGAAATAGTTAAAGGTAACGTTACAGCTTCAATAATTGATTTTGGTCATGTTGTTAGCGTTGCAATAGTTATTCGCTCAGCACTTTTATGGGTGGCTACTGATGGCTGGCATGGCCTTCCAATTGTAATTGCTGCCTTTATTATAGGTAGTGTTGTATTACTACTTGTTAGCCAGTACCGAGTGCAGTTATTTAAGCGTACAAACAAAAGTGGCGACTGCCTACAACAAGCAATTGTTGATGGTAACTTAGCTGTGGGTATTCGTTACGCTGGATTTTTAATAGGTAGTGCATTAGCTATTACAGCTGCAACGGGTGTTGCGCCATACGCTGCTGATAACATTAATGCGAGTTTACTATACTGGGCTATTAGCGCTGTAGTGAGCCTTGTCGCATTTATTATTTTGCACTTAGTGACAATTAAAATAATTTTATCTGGTTGCGATATTTCAGATGAAGTTAATCGTCAAAAAAATGTAGGTGTAGCAGCTATTTCTGCAGCAGTATCATTTGCTGTAGGTATCACTATGGCAACCTTACTAGGCGCATAATCAGTGTCATCAACCAACACTCCCCCAAGTAAGTCTCGCTTACTTGGGCACGATATATTACTAATTACTGTTATGGCCGTGCTTGCTGGGTGCGGCCTTATTTATGAATACTTACTGTCTCATTATGCGGGCCGTGTACTTGGCTCAGTAGAAAGCGCTATTTACGCCATGATCGGTACTATGATTGTAGCAATGGGCTTAGGCGCTTTTTTAGCGCGCTGGTTTAAAGATGCATTTACCGCTTTTGCTTGGCTAGAAAGCATTATTGCTTTGGTTGGCATGGGCTGCATTTTAGCGATAGCGGGTGTAATAGCTGTAAGTTATTCTCTTCCTCATTTATTTTCGAGCATTTTTAACTTACCCCCAGACGTTGTACTTAATGGTTACGTATTTCAAAAGCTACAAGAGTGGTCACGTTTTCTACCTTATGTTTTTGGTTTAATACTGGGTTTATTTATTGGTATGGAAATACCGCTTATAGCGCGCATTCGTCAGCACGTTTATGGCCGTTTTTTAGAAAACAACGCAGGGACTATTTATGGTGCCGATTATATCGGTGCTGGTATTGGTGCAGCCATTTGGGTAAGTATCATGCTCTCAATGCCTATAATGCAAGCTGCAGCGTGGACGGCGTTATTTAATATCATCGCAGGACTCGCTTTTTTATGGCGTTACCATGCCCATGTGCGCTTTGCTAAGGCACTTTTAGTTTGCCATATAGTACTGTTGGCATTGTTTGGCTTTATTTTAGTATTTGGCAGTAGCTGGATGAACAATCTAAGTAATGTTTTATACAAAGATAAAGTAATTTATTCGCAAGCAACCAAATACCAGCACGTAGTTTTAACCGAAAGGTTAAGCAAAAACCAACCTCAGCCAATCACCGATTTATATTTAAATGGACGTTTGCAGTTCTCAAGTATTGATGAACAAATATATCATTCAATGCTGGTTTACCCTGCAATGCTTGCCTCTAACAGACACGACCGTGTATTAATAATTGGTGGTGGTGACGGGCTTGCACTTAGAGATGTTTTAAAATGGCCTGTGAGTGAAGTAACGTTAATAGATTTAGACGCGCAGCTTCTCAATTTATTTGGTCATAAATACGGTGACTTTACCCCGCCAGAGCACATCAATAAGCGATTACTACAGCTAAACAATAAATCGATGCAAGACTCGCGAGCCAACATAATTGTGGGTGATGCATTTTTAGAAGTAGAAAAGCTACTTGATCAATCTAAGCAGTTCGACACTATCTTAATTGATTTACCGGACCCAAATCACCCTGATCTAAATAAAATGTACAGTGATTACTTTTATAATCATGTACGTCAGTTATTAGCACCCGATGGCGCAATGGCGGTTCAATCAACTTCACCTTACCACGCTAAAAAAGCGTTTTTAAGCATTGCTAAAACAGTTAAAGCCGCAGGGTTTGAGTATGTTGAGCAGTATCAGCAAAACATACCTTCGTTTGGGCAGTGGGGCTGGACTATAGCCACTAAAATGGGTCAGTCGGCTAGTGGCCGTATTAATGATGCGACGGCTATGCCTGTGCCATCAAGATGGATTAGTAAAGAATATTTATTGGCAAGTTTTGTATTTCCTAACCAATACTTTGAACAAGTTAAAAGTATTGAGGTCAATAGGTTAGGATCTGGTCAGCTTTATGATTACTACCGAACTGCATGGCAAATAGAAAGCGAATTGTATAAAAACTAACAAAACATGGTTGACATAATATGTCGACCATGAGAATCTTAACTCAGACATAATATGTCAAACGACAAAAGGCAGAGACATGGAATTAAATGAACTTTCAATAAAATTAGCTTCTTTTGAAACTGAAGGCGCTAACTTTGAGTCTTTCTTGATTGCCAACCCAGGCGAGCAAGATGTTTTACAAGTCATTGTTGATGGAAATGATGAACTTCCAATTTTTGTTACACAAACGCAAGAGCAGTTGTTATGTATTAGCTACTTGTTTGACGAAGATGAAGTTAAGAGTGAATTACGCAACGAGTTAAACGAAACATTACTACGTTTAAACGTGCCAATTCCACTGAGTGCATTTGCTAAAATCGATAACAAATACGCGATTTTTGGTGCACTGTCGGTAAATTCATCATTAGATGACGTTACCCACGAACTAGTGACTTTAGCCGATAACGCTATCGATGCACTAGAAGCCGTGACCTTGTATTTAAACGATTAATAGCCAGTTAGTGGAGTTAAGATTATGAGTATTTTAAAAAAATTATTTACAGCAGTACGTGGCGGCGCTCGTGAAGCAGGCGAAGCAATTGTAGACAAAAATGGCATCCGTATTTTTGAGCAAGAAATTGCAGACGCGCAAAATGCACTTCACCGCGCAAAAAAAAGCCTTACAGAAGTAATGGCTAAAGAAATGCAGACTAAGCGTAAAATTAGCGCTGTAGATGCATCAATCGCTGAACATGAAGCGTATGCAGGCCAAGCTCTTGAAAAGGGCAACGAAGCGTTAGCATTAGAAATTGCAGAAAAAATTGGTGACTTTGAAGCAGAAAAAGCCGAAAACGAGCAAGTATTATCTGGTTTTAGTAACCATATTGTTGCGCTTAAGCAGCAAGTTAAAGATGCTGAAAAATCAATTAAAGAGAATCAGCGCCAGCTTACAATGGTTAAAACCACTGAAAGCGTACAGCAAGCAACAATGGCTGTTAACAGCACGCTTAATACAAACAGCTCGTCTATGACATCGGCTCGTCAATCGCTTGAACGCATTAAACAGCGTCAACAAGATCGTAGCGACCAGCTAGGTGCTGCAAAGCAACTTGAGTCAGACGTAAATGGCGATGACTTAAAAGCAAAAATGGCTGAAGCAGGCATTGGCGACACAAGTCCAAAAAGTGCTGATATTTTAGCTCGCATCAAAGCGAAGCAAAATAGCTAACCATTACGTTTATACTTTAAAAAGGTAACCGAGTTTTGCTCAGTTACCTTTTTTGCTTAGAAGGCAGCCTTCCTATGTTTAATTTTTTCAAATCTAAAAAAGAGCCAGAGCGTCAGCTTAATCATCCGAGCGAGCTAAAAAAAGGCGACATGTTTAGCGTTATCGACTCATTTGCTTATCCGGTATGGTTAAAAGGTGAAACGCTACGTGTTACTGATATTCAGACTTACCAATATCAGCACAGCAGCGATACTGAATTTGTACTTGAGACAAATAGCGGCCAAGTTGTATTTTTACAAATTGAGCAAGATGACGGCGAAGAGTGGGCTAACTTTTCTATTAAAATTCAGCGCAACGAAGTTGAAGAGATATTTGGCCTTGATGAGTTTGCGCGTATTTTTGATGAAGAGTCGTTAACCCACATTACAGTGCAAAATACACCAGAGCGCTTTATGCAGTTTTTAGCTAAAAGTTATCAACAAAGCGAGTCGCCTTATGTGTGTTATTTCCATAATAAAGATTACCGCAACCAAACATTGCCTCGCTATGAGCAAGAAGGTGGTGAACCATGCGAAATGATTTGTTTAGCATCAGATAATGAAGGCTTTGGTTTAAATATCGAAATTTGGGATGGCGGCGAAACCGAAGTATCGCTAACGCTCATGCGTCCAATGTCTGATATTGTAGACTTGTTTCCCGGAGATGCTAAGTGAGTGATGCTAAAGACAAGTGGTTGCGTCAGGAACAAGCTGTACGTGCCACACAAATGGCATTTGATCTAAGCAGTGAAGTTCAAAAGCTGATAAAAAAGCAAGCTATTGACCAAGAGTTAACGCCGTCAGATATGATCCGTAAAATACTTGGCTTAGATGTAAAGTCTAAAAAAACGCGTCAACGTTTATCGTTTAATTTAAATGATGATGAGATTGCGCAACTAGCCAGTCGCTTTGATGTCCCAAGTGATGATAAGCGAGCCGTAAAACAACAAGTAGCTGACTTACTAATTGCTCACACTAAAAAAACTAAGTAGTTGCACTAGATTATTATGAATATTACTCTAATTGCTTATCTACTTATTTTTGCATTGTTTGGTACTGCGGCGAGTTATTTTGTACGCTTTATTTATGCATATTGGGTGCTTAAAACAATGCCCATGAAGTACATTATAAAAGCGGGTATTTGCGTAGTGCTGGTTGTTGTAATTTCAGCGTTAATTCCGTATTTAGGTTAACGCTGAAATTAGCTTATACGCGACCGTTTTTATTTTATATCAAACGACTGGCATTGGTGATTAATACACAGCGATTGCACTTCAAGTACTGGTGAACAATCGGTTAAGCCTTGTGCTTTATTTTGTATTTTTTCTTGTTTTGTTATTTGTTGAGCAAGCTGTTCTGCTTCTTCTTGAGATGTGTTCAGCGTTGAATAAACAGCATACTTACTCGGTCCGCCGCATGCGCGGGCGCCCACTTCAAGTACTTTGCACTGAAAGCTTGCAGTGCAGCTGTTATTACTCACCATGTTATTCAGATCATAGTTTAAGTCAGATAAGTTTTTACTTTGCTCATTTGACGTCACAGTACTAGCACAACCACTTAGTAGTAAAATGCTGCTAGCAATGCTTAAAATTGATAGTTTAATTGCCGATGGTAAACAACTCATAACGTTATCCTTAAAATGCACTTACCGCTGAACCTTCAAGTTTAACACATTTATTTTCAACACACTGCGTGCTTGGCGTTGTTAAATGCTGACAAATGCTCATCATCCCTTTTTGTGAATTATAACTACTTTCAAGCTTAGTAATTTTGTCGCTAAGGGCTGCTACTTGTTTTTCAGACGCTGATTTTGTTGAATACACAACAAAGCTACTTGGCCCGCCACACGCGCGACTGCCTACTGCACTTATTCTGCATTGAGTGCTGGTATCACATTGCTTATCTGTAATTAGCGTATTTAATTCGGCTTTAGCTGTTTTTATATCGTCTATTGAAACGTTTTTTAAATCAGCTTTTGGTATTTTTTCAGCAACTAGGTTCTTTTTAGTATTTTCTTGTAATTGAGTGTTTTCTTTTAGCTTTTGTAGCTCTTGCTTTGGTGCTTCAGCTTCTGAGGTTATTGTTACTTGCTGCGTTTCAGTTGGCGTTTTATCTAAGCATGCAGTTAAACAAAGTGGTAAAAGTATGGCTAACAATGGGGTACGCATAACAAACCTTGATAGTGATGAAATATTCATCACTATCATACACGGTGCATTTTTTACGGCAATAAAAACTATATTATCAAGTAATTAAAGCCGTGAAAAATATCGTTTATTAAAGTCCACCCTGCGTTAGTTTGGTGGGATTAAGTAGCTTTTCGAGTTCATTGCGTGGTAAATCGGTTTCTTGTTCGGCTACATCAATAATAGGGCGGGCTTCCTTATAAGCCTGCTTTGCTATTTTTGCTGCTTTTTCATAACCGATCACCGGATTGAGCGCAGTCACTAAAATTGGATTTTTAGCGAGTGCTTTATCTATATTAGGCTTATTTACTTTAAAGCTGGCAATGGCTTTATCGCCCAATGCTTGTGCGCTATTGGCAAGTAATTCTATGCTTTGCAAAATATTATACGCAATGACTGGCAGCATAACGTTTAGCTCAAAATTACCCGCTTGGCCTGCTACTGTAATGGTCGCGTCGTTACCGATTACTTGTGCGCTTACCATGGCTGCGGCTTCTGGTATTACCGGATTTACCTTGCCAGGCATAATAGACGAGCCCGGTTGAAGTGCTTCTAGCTCTATTTCGCCTAAGCCCGCAAGTGGTCCTGAGTTCATCCAGCGTAGGTCGTTCGCTATTTTCATTTGTGCTACAGCGAGTACTTTTAATTGCCCCGAAAGCGCTACTATGGCGTCTTGTGAGCCGATGTTATAAAAAAAGTTACTACTAGGCGTAAATCTAATGCCTACATTGGCACTCAGGTTTTCTGCAAATTTGGCTGCAAACTTAGGATCTGCATTTATTCCTGTTCCAACAGCTGTACCGCCTTGTGCCAGTTCGCATACACGCTCTAAGCTATGTCTAATTCCTGCTGCGGCATGGTTAACTTGTGACTGCCATGCACTTAGTGTTTGATCAAATGTAACAGGCATTGCATCCATTAAATGCGTACGGCCCGTTTTAACTATATGGCCTACTTCAGCTTTTTTCTTTTCTAGGCTTTGCGATAAGTTTTCAAGCGAAGGAAGTAATTCATACACTACATTTATTGCGCTACTGAGTGCGATAGCAGTAGGGACTACATCGTTAGAACTTTGCCCCATGTTTACATCATCATTAGGGTGAATGCTTTCACTGCCTAATCGGCTAGCAAGCGTTGCAATAACTTCGTTGGCATTCATATTTGAGCTTGTGCCCGAACCGGTTTGAAAAATATCAACGGGGAAATGCTCAACATGCTCGCCATCAATAATACTTTGACAAGCTTGCTCAATAGCATTTGCTTTGTCTTTACTTAAATGGCCAAGCTCGCAGTTACTTTGCGCAGCAGCTTGTTTTATATAAGCCAGTGCAGTGATAAATTGCTTTGGCATAGATAAGCCACTAATGGCAAAGTTATTAACTGCTCGTTGTGTTTGCGCCTGATAGAGCGCATCAGTAGGTACTTGTAGCTCGCCCATGCTGTCTGATTCTGTTCTAAAGTTGCTCATAAGTGTGCTCCTTAAAAAGGGTTGAATTCGTGACTAAGAATACGAGCTTCACGCTCAAGTATTAAAAATTGTGCAGTATTGTTATGCACCTTATAAAACCGTTTTAATGCTAATAATGGCTTGTATAGCTGCTCTAAACATTGTTTACGAATAGCATTATGTATAAGAGGGTCGCACATTTTGTTCATAATTTCATGGTGTGTGCGCCTAAGATAAAACTCTTGAAGCAAGGGATTATGTTGTTGCTCAAATTTTTTGGCGACGTTAAGGGCGGTTTCTATGTAATCGGCAACGAGCATGGGGGCATGCAGGCCAGGTCTTAAGCAATGACAAGAGAGTTCTTGATGGTAGCGATGCTGGGCATAATTTGAAGACATAAAAAAACCGACTCAAGTTAACGATAATAGTTATCATTACATTTAATCGGTTTCAGTGTAAACAGTTATTATAAAAATTATTTGCGTTACTAATTTGAGTATTAATTGTAGCCAAGAATAAATATCTGATCTGTTTCATGTTTGCTCATCGCCTGTTGATTATGTTTAGGGTGCGAAAGTAAATCGATTACTGTAGCTCTCATATCAACGGCGTAACTATGATCGTCGGTGGTTTTTTCGGTTATAGCAATGGCCGCGTCTACAGCGGTATAAGGGGGTATATGCATAATTTTATCCTTTGAAATTTAATATAAGTTAAACCCTTTAGTGGGTTAACAATATAAAAGCATATTACGTACCAACCATAATGAGCCAGCTCAACCATATGATAGTTATAGTATTTAAAAATTACCTTTTTTTCATCACGACAAAATAAGCTAAATTTGCTTTACTGTTGTGCATTAATCTACAATTTTGGTGCACAGTAATGACAAAGCCATTTTCACAAGCCTGTGAAAACAATAAAACCCCTATTTTAGAGCAATTAAAGGACGTATTAAAAAATACTAAAACAGTCCTCGAAGTCGGATCAGGAACCGGCCAACATAGTGTGTTTTTTGCAGAGCAATTACCGCATTTACAATGGCATACAAGTGATCGCGCTATAAACCACGAAGGGATTAATTTATGGCACCGCGAAGCTAATTTAACTAATTTACATGCACCACTTGAGCTTGATTTAAATAATGAATGGCCTGTAGATAAGGTTGACGCTATTTATACTGCAAACACATTTCATATTGTAAGTTGGCAATTAGTTGAACGTTTTTTTGACGGTGTTAAACGTCACTTAAATAGCGACGGTATGTTGTGTATTTACGGACCATTTAAGTACCAAGGTGAATTTACCAGCCCAAGTAATGATGACTTTAGTGCCTTTTTAACAGAGCGCGATCCGTTAAGTGGAATAAGAGATTTTGAAGCAGTTGAACAACTAGCTAAGCAAGCAGGGCTTACGCTTATTAGCGATACTGCCATGCCTGCAAATAATCAGTTACTCGTTTTTAAACGGCAGTAATGAGCTACATTGCTCTTTATATATATCAATATGGCCGCGTTCACGCTTTAAGTAGTCGCTTATTGCATTACTGAAATCGCCATCAACAATATGGTGAGCAGAGTAGGTAAGTACGGGTTCAAATCCGCGTGCTATTTTGTGCTCACCTTGTGCTCCCGAATGAAAGCAGCTGAGTTTATGCTTTATTGCAAACTCAATACCTTGGTAATAGCACAGCTCAAAGTGAAGCGAATCTACTTCTTCACTTGCTCCCCAGTAGCGCCCATAAAGTGTATTCTCACCTACTAAACTAAGTGTTGCAGCAATCACGTTGTCGTCTTTTTTGGCCAGCATAATAACGAGGTTATTAGCCATTAATGCATGTAAAAGCGTAAAAAACTCCATATTTAAATAGCCCAAATGACCAGATCGCTTTAAGTAGGTACGCTGATAAAACTCACAAAACAATTGCATTATCTCGGGCGTAATTTGCGTTCCTTGCAGCCATTCAATATCAATATTTTGTTGCGCTATTTTAGCTCGCTCTTTTTTAAGTGACTTACGTTTTCGTGAGTTAAGTATTTGCAAAAAATCGTCAAAGGTTTCAAAACCTTTATTAAACCACTGAAATTGCACACCCACTCTTAGCATGGCATGTTGCTCAGTTAATGATGTTGCTTGGGCTTGGTCGCAAAAATTAACATGCCACCCCGACCACCTTTGCTCAGCACTGTGTATATTAAGTTGCTCTGTAATGTACTGATACACCGCATTTGGATTCGCGTGCTCGATAGCAATACGCTTGCCTTCAATAGGGCTAAAGGGAATGCCAGATAGCCACTTGGGATAATATTCTAAACCGTGTTTTTCGTATGCCTCAGCCCATGCCCAGTCAAATACGTACTCGCCGTATGAATGACTTTTTAAATACCCAGGTGCAAGCGCAATGAGCGTATCATCTTCAAAAATAGCGAGGTGATGGGGCTGCCAACCGCTTTTTTGTGTTACGCATTGGCTTTGTTCAAGGGCATATAAAAAAGCATGTTGAGTAAATGGTTCATCACCAAATAAACGTTGCCACTGCGCCTGATCAATCTCATTAATACTGCTAAACCATTGGTGCGAAAACGTTCCCATGACTACTTACCTTGTAGTTGTTCTAAGCTGTTCTACGTTTTTAATAAACGTACTAATTTGCTTTTTAAGATCGGTAAAATGAGGATTATAAGTTAAGCGTTGTAAAGCCGGATAGTGTTTTAAGTTGGCGCTTGTACGCTCTCCTAGTTGTGGATTTTTTGTTGTTTTACATGTTTTGTACAGGGACTCGTCGTTAATAAAGCTGCCACAATTACGATAGGTTGCGTTAATCCCATAATGTGGATTTTGCGGTGAGTTAACAATAGCAATATGCGACATACCATGAACTTTTTTACACTGAGGCGATGTGCATTGCGGGTTATTTACTGTGTAGTCACTAGCAAAGTCTGGCGGTAAAATATCAGTGTTTCCATAAAGTACTAAAGTATCGAGCGGCTTATATTTTACTGAATTATCTTTGTGTAACGCACTTAATAATTTTAGCGTGGCACGCGTATCTATCGTGGTATCAATATCGCTAAGTACACTAAAAATAGGTAATTTAAGTGCAGAGCGTTTGTTTAAGCTACTTACGCTTGCAAGTGACATTGCATCGTACGACGCGGCAGCTGCATTTAAAGGAAATGATTCATACTTAGCAAAGTCTACATCGGCGTCTTTATCTATCCAATTAACAAAGGGTATGTCATCAATCCACTTTGCTATCCAGCCGTACTTATTATGTGGCTCGGAGCCTGGCGAATAAAGCATAAGCGCTTTAATTTTGGGTGAAACAGTGTGCTTGGTTGCGTAATCAATAAGTAACGCTGCACCGGTAGAGTAACCTGCGAGTATCACCTCATCAAAGTCTTGCACCGAGCGTTTAATACCGTATTTTATTGCCTGTTGCCATTGGCTAACCTCTACATTGAGTAATGCACTTGCGGCGCTTCCATGTCCTGGTAATAAAATAGTACGCACAGTATAGCCTTGTTGATAATACACTTGTGCTAAATCGTGATACGTAAAGGGTGAGTCAGTTAGCCCGTGAATTAGTAGTGCAACTTTATTGCTGTTTGGATGCGTAAGCTCAAAAGGGGCAATAATATCTGCAATAGTAGGGTCAGGTTTTCGCGTACCTTGTGTTACTAATTGCTGGTACGTTTGTGTAATAACAGGGCATGGCATATCTGCACGTGGATTGGTTTTATTTATATGTTTATATGCAAAATCTAAGTAATCGTTAAATGGTAAAAGTGCGTGGTAATTAAAGCGCTGGTGGTTGTGCTCTTTTTCAAAGCGTAATAAGCCTTGTTGCTTACTTTTTGTTATAAATTTAAAGTCGCTCGCCTGCGAGATACAGTTTTGAGCGACAGCAATATGCGAAAAAACACTTAAAACAAAACCAAAAGCGACTCTTAAAACTATTCTTAAAACTATTCTTAAAATTAAACCACTATTGTTCATTAACTTCTGCATATTGGACAAGACACTCGGTTAGCTTAATGAGTTCAAGCGGTTTTGCAAGGTGCTGGTTAAATCCAACGGCTTGTGCATGTGCTTTATCCTCTGGCATAACGTCGGCAGTTAAAGCAATAATCGGGAGCTCTTGTTCAGTTTTAAACTGGCGGATCAGTGCCGTTGCTCTATAGCCATCCATTACAGGCATTTGGCAATCCATAAGCACTAAGTCAAAATGCTGCTTTTTAACTATATCAACGGCCAGTTCGCCATTTTCTACTATATACGGCACAATTCCTAACGAGCCAAGCATCGCTTTAATAACCATTTGATTTACTGGGTTATCCTCTGCGACCAAAATATCTAGCGAAGTAATATTAGTATTATCAAATGTAATAACATGTTCTTTTTTAGGTTCTGTTGTTTCTAATCGCATTGAAAATGTAAAAGTAGAGCCTTTATTTATTTCACTTTTAAGTGTTATATCAGCCCCCATTAGTTGGCTTAACTCTTTCGCTATGGTTAAGCCAAGGCCTGTACCACCAAACTGCCTTGAGGTAGAACTATCCGCTTGGGTAAATGCGTTAAATAATTTTTTATGTTGGCTTGGTTTTATACCTATGCCGGTATCACTAACGGTTATAACTAGCTGTACTTTATTGGCGGCGGTAAACTCTGTTTCTATGTTTAAAGTAACGCTGCCTTGGCTTGTAAATTTAATCGCGTTGCTACATAAATTAAGTAATATTTGCTCAATTCGCATAGGATCACCAATAAACCAGGTATCAACAGGTAGCTTTGAATTAACTTGCCATTTAATACCTTTGTTAACTGCGCTTTGCTCAAACATGTTGTTTATACGTGTTATTAAAGCACCTAAGTCGAATGCAATAGATTCAATAACTAACTTTTGGGATTCTATTTTTGATATATCAAGAATGTCATTAATTAAGTTTAATAAGCTTTTAGATGCTGAGTTTATTTTATCTAAATAGCCAATGAGTGTATTTGCATTGTCTTTTTCTCTAGCAAGTGAAGAAAAACCAATAACGGCGTTTAATGGTGTTCGTATTTCGTGGCTCATATTCGCTAAAAATTGGCTTTTAGCCTGATTAGCTAAATCGGACTGCTTCTTTGCTTGTGCGAGTGAGTGAGTACGCTCTGCAACTTGACGTGTAAGTGCGATTTGTTGCTGATTAAACAGCAGTAAAACCATTAAAATTAAAGAACATACGGCAACTTGAAGTATGAGTAATAATAAAGTTAGTTGACTATTATGTTGTGTTAAAAAGCTTTCTTTAAGGGCTAGTTTTACAATCCATTTTTGCCCTGCAAAGTCCACATCAAACGACATTAAGCGGCTGCCTTTAGCTTGCTGAACATTTTGAGAGTAATTACTATAAAACGGCGGAGTGTTTGTATCTTCGTATATACCAATCGAAAACATATCAGACTGTTCTTTAGAAATTGCCTGCTCAATAATACTACGCACTAAAAATACACCAGTGGCATAGCCTTTAATTGTTTTTTCATCACTATGCTGGGAGTACACAGGGGCAAATAATAAATAGGCTGGTTTAGGTTGTTTGGTTTGCACTAACTGAATTATTTTAGTTCCTACTGGCATGTACTTTATAGCGGGGTTAAGCAGAGAGCTTTTTCGATCAGGGTTTGAAAATACATTAAAGCCAATAGCTTTTTGATTACCATTAAAAGGAGCTATGTATTTTACTATCACAAGGGGATCGCTACTTTCAAGAGGTTCGCCAACTACATCAATATCTAAATGATAAATGTTTGATATTTCTTGGGCAAAGACGTCGCGTTGATCTTGAGGTATTTTTGCGTTCCACGATAAGGCGTTAATAAATGCGTGCTGAGTTAGTAACTGGCTAGCATAAGAATAAAAATCTTGCTGGCTTAGCATGGGAGATGACTGTACCTGACTTGCTAGGCTCTGCACTGCAATAATACTACGATTTGTATATCTATAAAGGCTGTTTTCTATAACATGGACTTCACGTTCAGCAATTTTAATAGTGTTTATACGATTTTCTTGATCGTATAACTGCGTTGTTACCGCGACTGATAAAAATAAAATAGAGCATACTGCAATTGTCGGAAACGCCGATATATTATGTTGATTAGACTTTTGTGGTAATAAAGAAAGTAAAAGCGGAGTCGCAATTAATACTCCTAATGTATCACCAAGCCACCAGTAAGTAACATTCTTCCAATGATTATCAACACTGTAAACCGAGTTGAATTGGCTTAAGGCAAATACGCCAAAGTTAGCCGAAATTAAGCTGACCAATATTGCTATGACAAGGATAAAGTAAATTATATTTTTGCGCTTTTTAAAGCGCAGCGGGTGCCCAAGCCAATACTTTAAAAGAGCTGCGCCGACCATTGCCTGTATAACAACACCAAAGGCGATATACATAGCCTCGTTAAATGAGTTACCGACCAGGACTAGCTCATGAGCTGAACTATCAAAAATATTTAAATTAAATGCAATTGCAGCTACAAATAAAGGCGGGATAAAGCGCCACCACCAAATATAACAACCGACCAAAGCTATACCAGCAGGTAACCAAATTGGAATTATTTGCGAATTAAAAGCAAGTTTAGTGAGTGCTATACCCACTAAAAAATATGCTAAAGCAAACATGATGTAAAAAATAATAGAATGATTTTTAGAGTTAAAATTTTTCACATAAGGTCCAAGCAATTATTATTATCGTTTTGAAATATCAGTATAGCTAACAGTAAGTTATTTGGGTTATTTTTATAATGGTAACTGTTTTTTGCTAAATGATTGTTTAAGCACAACTGTTGATTCTATATTTGCGATACAACTTAAGCCACCTAGTTGATGTTTTACAAATGTTTCGTAGCTCTCAAGATCATGTGCAATGATTTTTAATAAATAATCATAGCTTCCTGATATTACACAACACTCTAATACATGTGGTAATTTTTCTACATGTTGCTCAAATTGCTCTGCAGCACTGACCGAGTTTTGGCTTAATCGTACAAACGCATATACCAACACATTAAGGTTAAGTGCTTTAGGGTTTATGGCGGCGTGGTAGCCGGTAATAATGTTTTCTTGCTCTAACTTTTTTATACGTCTTAGGCAAGGTGTATCCGATAGGTTAATACTACTGGCCAAGTCTGAAACCGACATACGAGCTTGGCTTTGCAGTGCAACGAGTAATTGCTGATCTTTTTTATCTAACATAGTTGTCGGCTTTTATTAATTATTTTTATATTTGTAGTGATTATTGCTAAGTATTGCAGTTTTTACTAATTTTTTTGGCGTTTTACCCTCATTGAACTCTGTTAGCATTTAACTATAAAAATAATAGAGCACAACAATGAACACACATACCGCTATTTTCGATCACTGGATACGAACAGAGTTTGTCACTTTAAATAGTGAATTAGAGCAGCTTTATTGGCAGCAAACCGATAAAGCAAATGTAGAAGGGGTAGGCGAGGCCTTAAAGCAACAATTAGAAAAAGAAGGCAACGTATTAATTAGCAATTTATTAGCCGAGGGAAACACAGATCAAGGCTTTGATAGCGCTTTTGACTTACTCGGTAACGTAGGATTATTTATGGCAGCGTGTAGGCGCCATGAAATTACTGAGCCAAGCAGAGAAACCACTTCACCGCTAATAGAAGCCTCAGCGCTTGCTATGCATATAGGCGCATCTATTGGCGTAACCCCTCGTTTTGCTACCGCCCACTTAACTACTCATAACAAAGCACTTAACGGTATTTATAAACGATTTACCAATTTACCTGATGAAAAGCTGTTTCTTGATTATAACACTCAAGGCATTTTGGCCTACAAACGGGCAAGTGATGCATTATTAAAAATATTGCCGTTAGGTATTTCACATCCCTTGTGTGGTGAGTTATTAAAAGTAGCTAAACAAGCGCTTATAGATGTAATTGAGTCAAACAATGCACTTTATTCTGAGCTCGATACAGATCGCTTTTTTAACTGCGTTCGCCCTTATTATAAACCGTACCGTGTAGGTAAAGAGGTTTACAGAGGGGCAAATGCTGGTGACTTTGCAGGTATTAACGTGATTGATATGCTGTTAGGGCTGTGTAGTGCAAACGAGCCTAGTTACTCGCAAATGCTGGTGGATAAGTTTTTATATATGATGCCAGAGGATCAACAAATCCTGCGAGAAGCCATGCGTATGCAAAGCTTTATGGATGACTTTTTACAAGCAGAGCAATATAAAAATACAGATTGGTTTAAAAGCCACGCAACGTTATTTATCCAAGTGTGTAAATTACATGGCGACACCGCAGTCGGTCATCATAATCAACTGGTTGAAAAGTTTATTGCTCAGCCTTCAAAAAATATGCAACAGCAGCATATGAGCAAGGTAACAGCAAGTGGTCCGCCGCTTAATGTATTACTTGATTCGCTCGAAAAATTAAGAGATAGACGAGCCAGTGCCAAACGCGACGATATAAAAACACGTTTTGACGATCTAAATACACTTAAAGAATGGGTTAAATAGCATGCTTAAAAATGATTTTTGTATGGCTGATGGCTGTTATTTATTAAACCACTCGGTAGGGCGTCCTCTTAAAAATACGCAGCAATATTTAGCACAGCACTACTTTTTACCGTGGGAGAGCTCAAATAAAGAACCTTGGCAACAATGGCTGCCCGCAGTTGAGCAATTTACTACCGCGCTTGGTAAGTTATTTAATGCGCCTAGTTCGCAGTTTTGTCCTCAGGTTAATTTATCAAGTGGCTTAACAAAATTGCTTATGTCGCATCCACGGCTACAGCAAAAAAATTGTAAAGTGCTTATGGCGCAAAGTGATTTTCCGAGTATGGGTTTTGCAATGCAAAAAGCGTTGCCAAAGTGCGCGCAAATCATATTTATACCTGAGCACGAAAACCTAACTGATATTAGTGTTTGGCAGCGTTATATAACCGCCGACATCGATTTAGTTTTTATAAGTCATGTATATTCAAATACAGGTTTACAGGCGCCTGTGTACGATATTGTAGCTATAAGTAAATTAACCAATAGTTTATCAATAGTTGATGTTGCTCAGTCAGCGGGGGTTATACCGCTTGATTTAAGCGTGCTCGATGCGGACTTTATGATTGGATCGAGCGCTAAATGGTTATGTGGTGGCCCAGGTGCAGCTTATTTATGGGTTAACAAAAATCAAATAGAGTATTGTGAGCCTAAAGATGTGGGTTGGTTTTCGCATCAAAACCCATTTGAGTTCGATATTAATAATTTTGAATATAACAGCAGTGCGCTTAAGTTTTGGGGTGGAACACCTTCTGTAGCGCCTTATATTATTGCCGCAAATAGTATTACCTACTTTGCAGAGCTAACAGCTCACAAGGTAAGGGTGCATAACTTAGCGATGCTTACGCTTATTCATGAGCAACTAAGCGAATATGTTGCATCACCTATGAGTGGTGATAAATGCAGCGGGACTGTTATTTTGTTTTTTAACAAGCAGCAAGACCATGTACTTACAGAGCTTAATAAAGCGAAAGTCAGTGTAGATGCTCGCAAATTTGGAATACGAGTATCGCCACATGTTTATAATACTCAAGAAGACGTTGCGCAATTTATTTCTATAGTAAAACGAGCGCTTAAGGGTTTTGGCTAAGCTGCTGCTTTCTTTGCTTTAATGACTCTATTTTTTGCTGCGTTTGACTAATTGATGCGTCGTAGGCTTGTTTTAATGAATTTGTTTTAGTTGCGATAGCATCAGCAATAGACGAAGCGCCTAAACGATTGGCCTTATCTTGGGTCATATAATCTATTTGTTGTTTTTTAGCTGCGTATTCTTTTTGGCTTTGTTCAATAGATAGCTCAAGGCGCTTTATTTCACGCTCTATTTGCTGAACCTCTAAGTAGTCATCAACAGAGGTATCGGTAATACCTTTACCGGGCGTAGAGCTTTTATATGCTTCAATTACATTTATATCTTTTAGAGTAATAACTTGTGCATCTTTAGCGCAAGGCGTTTGGCTAAAAGTAGGAACGCCCTTAATTACACACTTATACACTGTTGTACTTTGTGCCAAGGTAAAAAATGGTGCTGCCGCGCAAAATGATAGCAATATGAACCGGATCATAGCTAAACCTAAAAGTGGCTAAAGTTGTGTTAATAATGCCCTAAGTTATTACTAGGCACAATTTGTTTAGTTTTTATAAAATTTAGGCACAAAAAAACCACAATCAAGTGGTTTAAATTAAGTATGGTGGAGAGGGAGGGATTCGAACCCTCGATAGAGCTACAAACTCTATACTCCCTTAGCAGGGGAGCTCCTTCGGCCACTCGGACACCTCTCCAACGCATAACCGTTTGTATTGATGGAAGTAAAAAAAGCCACCAATTAAAATATGGTGGAGAGATAGGGATTTGAACCCTAGATGGGCTATAAACCCATGCCGGTTTTCAAGACCGGTGCATTCGACCACTCTGCCATCTCTCCGTGACGCAGAATAATACTTAGGTGATACCGCTGTGTAAATAGCAAAATGACTGTTTGCCTAAAAAATATACGTAAATGAGGTTTTTTTTGTAAATAAGGGGAAATTAAGGCAATTTTTAATAAAATAAATAGGTTGCAGCAAACAATGGGAGCTAAATAAGTGACTTCATTTAGTGGTTGAGTGTTAGCTGCACCGAAAAATAATCATGGTTGGGTGATTATTTATATTGAGCTGCACCGCTAAGTGCTAGTCTTTTACCAATCGTGTTAAGTTTAGCTAACATTCTTGCTTTACGGTTAGTTGGTTTAACGGCTACTTGCGCTGCTGCTGTTTGATTTAATGTATTAATTGGTTTCATTATTTTGCTCCGGTTGTATCTGTTGAAATCGCGTGCATTTTGCACGTTGTTTGATTAAAAATACAACGATAAAAATTGAGTCTGAGGGATTAGTTAAACTAATCTGAATTGATTTTATTAATATGCGATTCAGTAAGTTGCATTACTGTTTTTGCATAGCTATTTATATGACGGTTGGTTTTAACCCCTTTGCTGTTGGGGTTTTTGATTTTTTAATTTATTTTTATGCATTTTATACAATGTTTTTTGATTATTTATTCAGATTAAAAAAATTTAATTAAACGTTTGTTATCTCACTCTAAAATACATTGCTGGAAACAAAAGCTTGTCACTACTTATAATTATTAAACCAAGTATCAAAAAACAGAGCCAAAAATCATTGGCATGGCTTAAAAATATCTGTAAAAAACGCAGCTTTTCTTATTGTATATTTACTACAACGGGAAGCTTTGACGATGACTGCGCTCAAATAAGGTTGTTACTGAGTAAATTTCCCAAAGTAGTTGCACTAGGTGGCGATGGTACATTGAACTTGGCGGTCAATGCGCTAATAGGGAGCAGTTGTTCGTTAGCATTATTACCTTGCGGTACAGGTAACGATTTCTCCAGAGGGTTTAATTGCAAAGAAGATGATTGGCGAAAGGCATTATTTAATACACCGACAGCAATTGATATAGGAAAAATTAATAGCCGCTATTTTATTAATATTGCAGGGGTAGGATTTGATGCTCATGTGATTAAAACTATTAACGATAAAGCTAATTTTTCATCTTTTGATTACAGTTGGACGAGCATTAAAGAGCTATTTTATTATCAAGCTCAGCAGTTACAAGGTACGTTTAATAACGATGCTCGGCAGTATCAAAATTTAATTACTGTATTTGCTAATCATAAGTACTTTGGTGGCGGGCTAAAAATAGCGCCAAAAGCAGATTTAACTGATGGCCAGCTTGAGTGTTATCAAATGCGATCGGGTGGGCTTTTTTATAATCTAATAAGCTTTATGAAGTTGTTTTTTAAGCGCCATCAGCATATAAAAAACCTTAACTACAATCGCTTAAATACAGCTTCTATAAAAACTGAAGGGTTATTGATTGAAGCAGATGGTGAACTGGTAGGTAAAACTCCAGCCGTTATTAGTGTGCATGGGCAGGCTTTACTTTTTCATATGCCAATAAAAAAGCGCCTACAGTAGGGTAGGCGCTTTTGTGTTAGTTGCGTTAATAACGCGTCTAACTGGGGACGGAGCCACTTTTAGCTACTGCTCTATTAGCTAAAAAGGCGTTAATTCGTTTTGTTGGGGTAAGCACAATGGCGTTACCTAATAGCACTAGGCTAAATCCTGCAAAGGTATTTGCGTGCCATTCAAAGCCTTCAAAAAAGCTACTCAGTGTTACTGCCACTAATGGGAATAAAACAATAACGTAGCTGGCTTTTTCAGGGCCTATATTTCTTAGTAGAGCAAAGTAGCAACCAAAAGCGATTACAGTGCCAAATATTGATAGATAAAGTAGTGATAACCAGTAACTTGGTGGAGCATTCAAACTAAATTGCACATCGTTCATTAATACATATAAAGCCAAGCCTATAGCGCTGTATAGCATGCCCCATGCATTGCCTTGCAATACACCAATTTGTTTACGAGAATTACGAACGCTTACCATGTTTCCTAATGAAGCCACAAAGGTGCCACCAAGGGCAAGTAGTAACCCGACCAACGCACCATTACTCAAGTCGAACTGCTGTAACTGTGGCCAAAACAGACACGTAATACCTAATACAGCGAGAACAGCACCTGTATAAATTCGTTTTGAGATAGGTTTACCAAAAAATAGTCGAGTGTTAACTATGTTCATAACCAGCAATAGTGAAAAGGCGATAGAGGTCATAGCGGAGGTTAAGTAATTTTGTGCCCAGTAAAGCATTAAGTAATTTAAGGCAAAATTACAAATAGCCAACAAAGCAAAAAAGCCATGATCGATTAATGAAAAGCGCATATCCGGTTTTTTGTACGCTACATATAACCACATTAAAAGTGCTGCAATAGCAAAGCGATAAAATAACGATAGCTCTACCGCAATATCACCTAGCTGAAATTCGATGGCTAACCAAGTAGAACCCCAAATTAAAACGGTTGTAATGTATAGCGCTGCACTTTTCATGGTTACTCTCCAAAGCCCGATTGAATGGCTATTTTAAGACCTGTCTGTATACTTACCATATACAGAAAAGTAAAAATGTAACCTATACAGATTTGGATGCGTGATGATAAGACAAAAAAATAGCCAGGGGCATGAGTTTCTATATCAGCAAGTTATTCAGTTGATCAGAGATATGAGCGCTCAACAAGTTTTACTCCCCGGCGAAAAACTTCCATCACTGCGTAAAATGGCAGATAACTTAAATATAAGTATCCCCACTGTAAAACAGGCTTACCAGTCACTTGAAGATCAAGGGTTGGTAGAGGCGCGTGAAAAATCAGGATATTTTTTAAAAGTCGTTAGCATGGCGCATAATTTACCTAAGCGAGTTAAATTAAGTCGCGAACCTGTTGTGGTAAATAAACAAGCCTTAATAGAGCAGGTGTATAGCGCGATTCATCAAGCTAACGTAGTCCCTTTTGGTATAGCCAACCCAATTGCAGCAGCACCTACCGATAAAGCACTCGCCAGAAACATGCGCCGTGTAATGACAATTGCGGGCAGTAAAGCTATTAACTATGGACCAACAGATGGGTTTGTACCGCTGAAAAAGCAATTGGTGCATCGCTATTTAGATTTTGGTATTGGCATAAATATGGACGAGCTTGTGATCACCAATGGTGCGCAAGAAGCCATGGCTATTGCACTTAAGTGTGTGACAAAGCCAGGCGATGTAGTTGCCATTGAGACGCCTTGCTATCACGGGATTATCGAGTTAATAGAAAGCCTAGGGCTTAAAGCGCTCGAAATACCACTGTGCCCAGATAATGGTATTTGGTTAAGTGATTTGGAACGCGCTTTAAATGAGCATGATATAAAAGCGTGTTTATTCTCGACTGCAATTAGTAACCCTGTGGGCAGCTTTATGCCTGATACAAACAGACAGCAGCTGGTGGAGCTACTTGAAAGTCATGACGTAGTGCTTATTGAAGATGACGTATATGGCGATTTATATTTTACGGCAAAACGAGGCACACCTGCTTTAGCGTACTCTAAAAAAGGATTAGTGATTAGTTGCTCATCTTTTTCTAAAACGGCAGCGCCGAGCTATCGTGTAGGTTGGTTAGTTGCGGGTAAATTTGCAACGCAAGCAAGGCGATATAAAAGAGCACTAAGTTGCTCTGCTTCGTTAATAAACCAATGGACGTTATCTGAGTTTATTGCCAGTGGTGAGTACGACCGAAATTTAAAAGTACTTAGGCAACGCCTGCGCGATAACAAAGAGCGTATGCGATGGTGCTTACAACAAGCTATGCCAAAAAACACACGTATAAGCGATCCAAAAGGAGGCTGCGTTATGTGGCTAGATTTAGGAGGCGAGTACGATAGCCAAACATTGTTTTTACTTGCGCTTGAGGTTGGTATTAGTATTACCCCTGGGCTTGTTTTTTCGGCCTCTAATAAATATAAAAGCTGCGTAAGATTAAGTTATGGTGTGCAATGGAACGCGCAAATTGAGCAAGCAATAGTTACATTGGGTAAGCTTACTTTATTAGCTAAAAAGTAATACCAATCTGCTTATATATGGGGTCTATTTAACGTTAAGAAAATTACGCTAGAACTAGGCAAAAGTTTTTGTATCTAGTTGTTCTAAATAAAAAATTTTTAACGACGTTATAGTGCAATTTAATTCGTTAAATTGCTCAAAGATTTATGCAGGTTGGTATAAGTTTGCGAAACACAAAAAAGCAGCATTTAAGTAAACTTAAGTGCTGCCAAAGGGATGTTAAATAACGTTTGCTGTACTAATTTTGTTTAAAGCTAAATAACTGGTAACCTTCAAGCTCAGGCACTTGCATTACTAATTGCTCTTCTTGTTTTGCAATATCAGCAAAGTTTCCACATAAAGAGTTGGCACGTTCTTCAAGTGCGCTTGCATGTAGCTCTACTTTTTCTTCTATTTGTGCACCCATATTTTCCATACGTTGTTCAAAGGCATCCATATCACCGCCTGAACCAAGTAACTCAGAACCTAAAGCTACTAAAATACTGCCCATTGATTGCATTACTGCTGATTCAACCGCTGTTTCTATCTGCTGCTCAAATTGTTGTTCAAAGTTTTCGCCAAATTGATTAAAACTTTGTTGGCCCATCACAAATGTACCTTGCTGGTAAAATGTGTTTTCTACTTCGATTTTAATGTCATCCATAAGCTCAGACATATTATCAAGACCGTCAATATTAAATGCATTGCCTACTTCTTCTAATGCTACTCCGGCAATTTTAACACCCTCAAGCGCTATATTAGCTACTTCAGGTAATTGAGTGCGTAAGCTATCAGAGTACTTGGTTAGCGCGTCGCGCTGCGAACTATTCAGCGCTACAAGTTCGCCATTTACGGTTAAGTCACCATGGGTATTAAACTGCATGGTTTTATTGTTGGCGGTAAAAATTTCCAATTCGTTTGGCTTAATGCGCACATCATTTTTAAATTCGACGTTACATTCATCATTACTAAATGAAATTGCAGAATCGTTATCGTTATGAGCCATAGCGGCTGGTGAACAAATTAATGCGCTAACTAATAGTAATTTTTTCATGTTTGTTCTCTACTTTTTGTTGATGACGATTAATTAATAACAAGTTTGATGCCAGTTTTATTTTTTAATATAAAACATATGCTTAACTGTTTTTGTTTGTTTTTTAGTAAATGAAATTAATTAATAAATAACTATTTTTTAGTCAAATTGGCTAACTAATAAAAATTAATAAATTTTATTTATCGATACGATAAAAAACTCTCACTTTCCTCAATTCAAATTTAGCGCTATTTATTCACATTACTGACATGAAGACTATTTACAGTAGTCACGTGGCTTTATTTTGATGTTAATTTGCACAGCATTTTGACGTTAAACATTTTAATTTTACCGACTATTGCGATAATAAAATCCTTGGTTGGTCTCAAACACTTTATGGAGTGGGTTGTGGGTAAGACATTTAGTTACGATGCGCTAGATGACGATTTTGTTGAAGACGAGTACGAAATGCTCGGCCGTAATCAACACGATAAGAACAAGCAAAAGGTTAAAAAGAAGTTGGAAGACTACCTTGAGCAAAAACGCTTGCGTAAAAATCTAGGCGAAGATGATTTAAGCGATTACACCGATTAAATTTCACTAGTATAAATAAAATACCAATTAATATTGAGAGTTTAAATGTGCAGTTATGCGTATGTTTAAGTTTCAGTAGTATTGGCAATAAAGAGGCCTTGCGCCTCTTTATTACTTTTTAAAGCGCATTTTTAGTTTGTGCCAAAGCTTTTTGAATTGTAAGTTCTAGCTTTTCTGGTTTAGTAAAAGGTGCATAACGTTTAATTGGCGTGCCATCTGTAGCAATTAAAAATTTAGTAAAATTCCACTTTATTTTACGTGTTAAAAAACCAGGTAAAGCCGATTTTAAAAAACGAAAGACTGGGTGAGCATGCTTACCGTTTACATCTACTTTGGCCGCCATTAAAAAACTCACACCAAAGTTAATTAAACATCCTTGCTCTATTTGTGTAGCGTCGCCGGGTTCTTGCTGACCAAATTGATTACACGGAAACCCTAAAATAACTAAACCTTGGCTGGCATATTTATTATGCAAAGCTTGCAGCGACTCGTATTGGTAGGTAAATCCACATTTACTTGCGGTATTAACAATAAGCACAACCTTACCTTCAAAATCACTAAAGTTAATAGGTTGACCCTGCAAGCTTGTTGCGCTTAATTGATGGAATTTGTGCATATTGGCGTCTTTTTTATTATTGTTATCGGTATTTTAACCTGAGTACAGTATTTCATAAAGTATAAAGAGCGCTCTAATTTAAAATCAGAAATAGCCCCATACCGGCAAGTGTTGTGTAATAAATATTATGTGTTTTATAGGCAACAATGATGGCGACTATCGCTGCGCTTAAATAAGGGTTTTGCCAGTCTAAGTTAATGCCATCTTCATTCAAAAACACGATAGGCACCCAAATTGCTGTAAGCACCGCAGGTGCGCTAAAGCTTAAAAATTGCTGCATTTTAGGACCTACTTTAAACGGTAAAGCGCGGTGTAAAAATAAATAACGCGTAAAAAATGTAATGCACGCCATGAGTAAAATAGTTGTCATCATAGCGTTGCTTCCTTTTTAGCGGTTAGCCTTGCTGTGCTGTAACCTGCGGCCATTGCCAGCAGCGCTGAGCAAACAAGCCACAACTCAAATCCTGTACTTTTTAAAAGCGTTGCGCTAACACCAGCTACAATTACCGTAACGAGTGAGGCCAAATTTTTGATTCCCGGAATAACTAACGCGATAAACGTCGCGGCAATTGCAAAGTCGAGCCCTAAATTAGTTAGGTCGGGCAGCATTGTGCCCGCTACAATGCCAATTAACGTCCAAATATTCCATGCAATATAAAAGCTAAAACCAGCGCTTAATGCGTATATTAAGCGTGTTTTTGTTCTATATGCTCTTCGATGATGAGAAAACGCAAACAGCTCGTCGGTTAAAACAAAACTTACTGGTAAGCGCCAACGCATAGGTTGATCAATCACCTTATGACGCACGGCTAAACCGTATAAAAAATGTCGAGAGCTAATAATAAATGTTGTGAATAAAATTGTAAGCAATGGTGTGTTGCCCGCTATAAGTTCAATTGCAACAAGCTGTGCAGAGCCTGCAAATACTAATAACGACATTGCTTGGGTTTCTAATGCACTAAAGCCATTTTGAATCGCTAAAGAGCCACATAAAATACCCCAAGGAATAACCGCTAAACACAGTGGTAGCATATCTAAAAAGCCTTTTAAAATAGCTTTTTTAACTGGTTGCATGATATTTACTCTCACGGCTTGTAGAATGGCTCATAAGGATACCTTAATATTATGATGTTAAAGTAGTTAACAAATTAAATAATACTGTTTTTTTAAGGATAGGCACAATGACGACGTTAAAAGTGTGGGATGGGTTTATTAGATGCTTTCATTGGTTTTTGGTTGTAAGTATTGCAGTGCTTTATTTTAGTATTGAAGAGGGCATGATTGAGCTTCATTTTGTTGCTGGCTTTTTTACTTTAGCACTTATAGTAACACGTTTAATTTGGGGTGTTATTGGTAGTAAAACCGCGAGATTAAGTGGGTTACTGCATTCTCCTAGAGCTATTTTAAAGGCGCTAAAAACACCAAGCGAATCGTTAGGCCATTCAGCACCCGGTAGCTGTATGGTGATAGTGTTTTTTATATTGATCATAACGCAACTTGCAAGTGGCTTAATGAGCAGTGATGGTATTTTAACTGACGGGCCGCTTGCTCAATATGTGTCTAGCGATACGATTGATTTTGCCAATTGGCTACATGAGCTGAATTTTGACATTTTACTTTATGCTATTGGCTTACATGTATTAGCTATTATTGTTTATAGAATAAAAGGTAAGCCGCTAGTTAAGGCGATGATCACAGGCTCAAAAGAGTTAAAAGCAGATGACTCTGAGGTTAAAGTAACAAAAGCGTCTTGGCCAGCGTGGCTAATATTTATATCTTTATTGGTGTTGCTGATATTTACGTGGGCGAAAGAACCTTTAACTTATTTATTTAGTTAAAAATATATTAAACCAACCTTAAAGGGTTGGTTTTTGTTTTTGGTTACATTCTTTTGTTTGATTGTTATGCGGGGCCGAATTATAATCGCCGCATTGCTGGCAAACTAATCGAAAGATTAGGGCGCAAAGTTTCCGGTCTAAGGCTTTTTATAAAGCTATGGTAGCGGGACTACTGCATAACGTGTTGTTATGTATCACTTGCCCTCAGTGTATTTTTTGTGTATCCATAGTGTATGGATAAGATTTTGTAACTCTTAAGGTGTTGCCGTGTTTATGCATACGTCGTTGGCCTGTGGAAAGTGGTCAACAATAGGTTGCTTAAATCATCATACCCAATTATTTATTGGTGATGTGGTGAGTGTAACCTTTTACGACATGCAAGGAGAGCTGGTTAGTTTATCATTTGATTACAAGATCACCTCGCTTGAGCAAGGTGAGCCCCACGCATGGCCACGTTTAGTTGCCGAGCATATTAATGTGCATGTTCCTCTGGTTAGCGCAGGTAAAATGACCGAACAGGGTTTAATTGTAGCCTATAGAAATAATGAAATTTTTGCTTTGCAAAGCAGTGGTATATGTAAAGCACACGTCGACTTTCATTGTATTGCAAAATGCGATGAGCGTGTTGTTAAGAACCTTGATACTTATGATTACGTGTACCCTGAAAATTGTGAAAACTATAATGCGGGTACAAAGGTATTGCAGCCAAAAACTGGGCATGTATATCAATGCAGGCCTTGGCCATTTAATGAGTTTTGCCGCACGAATGACGATAATAAGTCTATGTTCGAGCCCGGTGTAGGGCAAAGCTGGGCTATGGCTTGGCAGCAAATATAAAGCTTAAATTATCTTCCCAAAGGTATAGCGGTTTTAGTAATGAAGCGTTTACCGTTTTAGCCCATCCAACTATTGGATGGGCTTTTTTATTTTTATGATAAACTGCAAATCACATTATTTTTTTAATTGGTTTTGTTGTGTCTCGTCCTGTCTACTCTTTAAGTTTATTACCTAATTTCCCGATTGCTAAACAGCAAGCCCATACATTAAGTACTCATAATAAGATACGTACCGATAATTACTATTGGATGCGTGATGACGATCGCCAGGATGAGCAAGTACTTGCGCATTTACATGCTGAAAATGCGTACTGCGATGAACAGTTAGCTGCTATGAAGCCACTACAAAATACACTTTTTGAAGAGTTAAAAGCACGCATTGTAAAAGATGATAATTCGGTACCCGTTAAAGACGGGAAATACTGGTATCACTCAGAAGTTCGTGGTGATGATGAATACTCGCGTCATTATAGAAGTACGAGCATAAAGGCCGATAATAAAGAGCTTTTACTCGATGTGAATGTCTTAGCTGAAGGATTTGAGTTTTTTGAGCTGGGCGAAGTCGCACTAAGTCCATGCGAGCAGCTTATGGCTTACTCTGAAGATACTGAAGGTCGTCGTATTTATAATGTTCGCTTTAAAAGCTTAGCGACCGGTGAAATGCTACCTGATGTACTTGAAAATACAGAAGGACAAGTTGTTTGGGCTAACGACAATAAAACTGTTTTTTATGTAAAAAAAGATTTAAAAACGCTATTAGGATACCAAGTATTTAGGCATGAGCTTGGCAGCGAGCAAAGCCAAGACGTAATGGTCTACGAAGAGCAAGACAGCAGCTTTTTTATGGGACTTGGTAAAAGCCGCGATGAAAGCTTAATTATTATTGATTTAGCATCGACAGAGACCAATGATACATGGGTGCTTGATGCTAATAAGCCCACTGGCGAATTTAAAGCATTAATGCCGCGTGAAGATGGCCACGAGTTTGACGTAGATAAGCTAGGTGACACATTTTATATTGTGACTAACTGGCAAGCTAAAAACTTTAGATTAATGACGGCAACAAACGAAACAATTGCTGATAAAACACAATGGGTTGAACATACAGCTCACAGAGAAAATGTACTGCTTGAAGGTGTAGAGTTATTTAATAACTTTTTAGTATTGAGTGAACGCGAGCAAGGGCAAGCTCGATTTGTAGTTGTTAATAGGCAAGGGGATCGTATGGCACTTGAGTTTGCCGATCCTTGTTATTATGCTGCAATAGCAATGAACCCAGAGCCAGACACACGCACTGCGCGTATTTATTACTCAAGTTTAACAACACCAGGCTCTTTATATGATGTTGATTTAGCAACTGGCGAAAAAACACTACTTAAACAGCAAAAAGTACTCGGTAGTTTTAATGCGGATGACTATCAGTCTGAGCGATTAATGGTAACTGCTCGCGACGGAGTTAAAGTACCCGTATCAGTTGTTTATCGAAAAGACAGCTTTAAAAAAGATGGCTCAAATCCGTTATTTCAATACGGTTATGGTGCGTATGGCTATACGATTGATCCAAGTTTTTCAAGTTCATCGCTGAGCTTGCTCGATCGTGGTTTTGTTTATGTAATAGCACATGTTCGAGGCTCTGAAATGCTAGGCCGCGAGTGGTACGAGCAAGGTAAAAAAGAGCATAAACAAAATAGCTTTAGTGACTTTATTGATGTGACAAAAGCGCTTGTTGCACAAGGCTATTGTGATAGCAGCAAGGTGTTTGCCTCAGGCGGCAGTGCTGGTGGTTTATTAATGGGGGCGGTTGTAAACCAAGCACCAGAGTTATATTGCGGTGTTGGCTGTCATGTACCATTTTTAGACGTATTAACCACGATGCTTGATGAAAGTATTCCGCTCACAACAAATGAATATGATGAATGGGGTAATCCAAATGAGCCTCAGTTTTATGATGTAATTGAAGCTTACTCGCCGTATGACAATATTCGCGCCCAAAACTATCCGAACATACTCGTTACTACCGGTCTTCATGACTCACAAGTGCAGTATTGGGAGCCTATGAAGTGGGTTGCAAAAATGCGTGAACTTAAGACTGATAGTAATATTTTAGTATTTAAAACCGATATGGATGCAGGGCACGGCGGTGCATCAGGTCGCTTTAAAAGTTTAGAGGAAAAAGCACTCGAAATGGCCTTTTTTATTGCTTTATTAAATTAACTGCAAAATCGGAAAATTGTATTATCCTATATATAGAAGTTGATATATGTAAGGCGATATATGTTTGGTGCACATGGTGAATTTCAAATTTGTTCACAGCCCCCTCAGATGTATTTAGAATTGAAAGGGAGCTTTAATAATGAAGGCATTACGCTGTTAACTAATGGAGTTGTTCAGGAGTTGAGCACTCACCCTGAAAATACGATTAAGTTTGTGGTTGTTAATTTAAAAGAGTTTGAGCTGTTAACTTTGGATGGCCTCGATTCATTAGAGGCCTATTTTGCCGGTGTAAAAGAACGTGGCTATCAACGAGTTGATTATATAAACATTAATATCATAGCTAAAAATATGTTTGAAAAAGTATGGAAAAATAGCGATGTAGAAGTTAATTTTTATAAAGATACCGAAAGCTATTTATTAGTGCACCCAAATGACAGTTATATAAAACAGAACTGGTAATTAATATGAGTATTATAAACCGCTATTGAAGAGGGCTTATAATACTCTCTAAACACCCTTTATAGCGCCGTGAAAGGTTTAAACACATATCGTTTTTCAGTCTTACTCTATAATCGCCACTGTCAGTAGGCATCAGTTCGCAAATAGCTTGTTTTCTTACCAGCGTAGAGCGATGAATGCGAACAAATCCTTCAGGTTCTAGTTGTTGTTCAATATTTTTCATGGTTTCGCGATGTAGTACCGGCGTATTACCTTGGGTAAAATGCAGCTCTACATAGTTGCCCGCGCCATTAATCCAAATAATATCATTTATATCAATTAGCCTTACCTTACCTACATCTTTAACCACAATGTGTGATGATGGCTTTTCAGCTTGTGTGCTTTGCTGGTATTGGCGTTCGGCCGCACTTGCAATCGGGCAAAGGTGAATCAGCTTATCAAAGCATTTATCAATACGTGATGCAGTTGAATCTAATATTAAAAAATCTACAGCGCCAACTTCAAAGGCAAAACTCGCAAAATGTCCCGATTGAGCAATAATGACTAACTTCAGCTTTTTAGCAAGCTCAGTTAAATGCACTATTTGCATAGGGTCAGCTAGGTTGGTTAGTTCGTAAAACAGTACGTTGTATTGATCTGTGTCTATTTGATCTAACCTATTTGTTTGAAGAAAAGATTGAGATTCAAAGTGTCGGTGATCTTGCACACGCTTTGTTAAAAATGTTGCAAACTTAGTGTTACTAACAAAAGTTAATGCATGAAAAGAAGCGATCATTATTTTATATCTCTTGCTGTATATAATAATAAAGACCGTGCTTAGCGGAAAAACTGTTATGAAAAGTACAATATATTTATAAAATAATTGTGACGTACTGATTCATCCCATAAAAGCTGCTATTCGTACCAAAGACTACGCCTCATAAATAATGCCCGTAGAGTGTTTAAATAAATCCCCTTACTGTAATCCGCGAAGTAACCATTTAGTTACAAAAATAACAATTCAGGGGAATTATATGACATTAACTAACAAAGGTAGCGCGCGATTATTTAAAAAATCGTCGTTAACAGTTGCGCTAAGCAGCGCGATACTTGCAAGCTTTTCATTTCAAGGTGTTGCAGCAGAAGATGACGAAATAACTAAAATAGAACGCGTACAAGTTACAGGATCTCGAATTCGTTCAGCTGAGGCAATGTCATCGGCTCCTATTCAAGTTGTAGATAGTGCTGCTATCGATGCATCAGGGTCGTTAAATATTCAAGACTTATTATTAGAGAACCCTGCATTTGGTACACCAGCTATTAGCCGTACTAACTCAAACTTTAATACCGCAAGTGCGGGTGTTGCTACTGTTGATTTACGTAATTTAGGCTCTAACCGCACATTGGTTTTAGTGAATGGTCGTCGTTATGTATCAGGTGTACCAGGTAGCTCTGCTGTCGATTTAAATACTATTCCGAGTCAATTCATCGAACGTGTTGAAATTATGACAGGTGGTGCTTCATCTGTTTATGGTTCTGACGCTGTTGCTGGTGTAGTTAACTTTGTACTAAAAGATGATTTTGAAGGTATTGAATTCGAAGGCCAATATGGTGAATCAAGCGAAGGCGATGATGAATCACGTCAATTCAACTTTACCTCGGGCTTATCAAGCTCAGATGGGAAAGGGCACGCGATGTTCCATCTTGGGTATTCTGATCAAGGTGCTGTTTTTTCACGTGACCGTGACCGCTCGGCAGTAGACCAATTTTCAGGTATCTTCTTTGAAGATGATCCAGTAGCAAACCCAGGTTCTGTATTTGATGCTGTAAGCCCATTTTTATCTTCATTTCCGCCACAGGGTCGCTTTAGCGCTGGGGATGAAACATTTACGTTTAATGATGCAAACACCCTACAAAACTCGTTTAGTACTAACGGTGGCGATGGCGTAGCTGCAAATGGTTTTAACCGAAGTGGCGTACGTACGATAGCGATACCTACAGAACGTTACTTATTTGCCTCAAATGGTAGCTACGAGCTAAGCGACAAGCATAGCTTTTTTTATGAAGGTACTTACGCTGCAACAACAACCGTTTCTGAATTAGAGCCATTTCCTTTTGCCTCTGACGACATCTATGCAAATGGCCAAGTACCAATTGAATTTAATGTAAACGGTGAAATATTGCGTAACGCATTTGTACCTGATGATATATATAACGCAGCAACCGACACCGATGGTGATGGTATGCGTGATATCTTTTTTGCAAAGCGCTTAAGTGATATCGGTAACCGTGGAGCACGAGCTGAGCGTGATACATTCCGTTTAGCACTAGGCTTTCAAGGTGAAATAGCAGATGGTTGGTTCTACGATACTTACTATGTATACGGTAAAACAAAAGAGCAGCAAGTTTCTGGTGGTTTAGTTAACGTACAAAGCTTTCGTCAAGGTTTAGAGGCTGTTATCGATAGCCAAGATTTAGATGGTGATGGTATTACTGATGAGGCTATTTGTATCGATGCGACAGCACGTGGCTTTAACTGTGCGCCGGTAGACATTTACGGTTTCAATTCGCTATCGCAAGGTGCTATTGATTTTGTAAGTGCACCTAGCTCACTTTCAACGTCGGTTGAGCAAGAAATCATTGGTGGTAATATTTCAGGTGATTTATTTGATTTACCGGCAGGTACGGTAGGTATCGCTGCTGGTTTTGAATACCGTGAAGAGTTCTCACGTAGTGAATTTGATGCTCTACAGCAAGCTGGCCTTAATGCGGGTAATGCAATTCCAGCAACAGAAGGCTCGTTTGATGTAACTGAATATTATGTAGAAGCAAACATCCCCGTGCTTGATTCTGTAACAATGAATGCAGCAGTTCGTTTGTCTGACTACTCAACAGTAGGCAATACTGAAAGTTGGAACGTGGGTATAGACTGGGAAGTAATGGATAGCTTACGTTTACGTGCTACCCGTGCACGTTCAACACGTGCTCCAAATATCGATGAACTATTTTCTCCACCTTCACAAACTTTCCCAAGTGGTTTAAACGATCCATGTTTAGGTGTTACTAATAGTGGCGGTGGTGCTGCAGGTGATGCTTGTCGTACAGATGTTGGTGTTACAACTAATATCGCCTCAAATGGCGAGTTCACGCTTAACCAGTCTGACTTACAAGGTATTAGTGGTTTTAACCGTGGCAACCAAGATTTAAAAGAAGAAGTTGGTGACTCTGTAACAGTAGGTTTAGTATTTACACCAGAAAATCTAATATCAGGCCTAGACATTACGCTTGATTACTTTGATATCGAAATTACAGATGCAATCGTATCAACACCTCGTCAGTTTATTCTTGACCAATGTTATGGTGGTGGCGATACAAGCTTTTGTGACTTTGTAACTCGTCGTAGTGCGCCATCAGGTAATAATAGTGCTGGTTCACTAGAGTTTATTGACAGTGGTGTATCTAACAGTGGTGGTTTAGGTACAGAAGGTGTTGATTTAACACTAACGTACTCTACTGATATTGGCCCAGGTGCGTTTAGAACTCGCCTTGCTTATACTTACCTAATTGATGGTTATAGCATCCCACTTCCAGGCGCTGATAAAGATGAGTTTGCTGGAGAAATTGGTGCATCAGAGCATAAAGCTAACTGGAACTTTGGTTATAAACTTAACGACTTTGATTTTAACTGGAGCTTAACTTACATTGGCGCTGCAGACTTTGATGATCAATTCTTAAGTGGTTTTGGTATTGCTCCAGGTGGAGTAGGGATTGGTTCAGTGACATATCATGATGTTCAAGCAAGTTACCATATCAGCGATTCAACAGAGCTTTACGCTGGTGCGAGTAACTTATTTGATAAAGAGCCACCACGCATTTTATCGGGTGTGAGCGGTTCAAGTACTGGTACTGAAACAGATGCAGGTACGTATGACCCAATTGGTCAATCATTCTACATAGGTTTTAGAAGTAAATTCTAACCAACAATAACGACACTAATATAGTTACTTAATTCGTAACGTTCACAAAGCCTCAGTATTGCTGGGGCTTTTTCATGGGGAAAAATAATGTAGTAGTAATGCTTATACATTGTTTATCCCAATATATGAGCATTCTACCCACTTAAACCAAAAACAACGCCACTGGTAACAGGGGCGTTGTTTAGTATTGGGAGGAGGCTAATATAGTAACCGAATCGCTTGATTATTTAACGATTTATCCCTATTTGTGGCCCTCTTCATTGAGGGCTTTTTTTTGCTGGTTTAGTCTAAGTAAGCCTTTAGCATCCAAACCAGTTTCTCTTGCTCTGAGATGTAATCGCTCATTAGTGAGGCTGTACCTTCATCGTCTGCATCACCAGCTTGGCTTAAAATATCACGCTGCATGTGAATTAATGTACTGTAACCAGCAAGTAGGTTTTCTACGGCTGTAACACCATCACTAATACCTTTAGCTTCTTTAATTTTACTTACTTCAAGGTAATCAGAAAATGCATGTAGTGGTGCGCCATCTAACGTTAAAATACGTTCTGCAACTTCGTCTACTTTTAGAAGTAGCAAGTTATAAATTTCTTCAAACTTAACGTGTAGTTCAAAAAAGTTACGGCCTTTAATATTCCAGTGAAAACCACGCGCATTCATGTATTGAATCTGGTAGCTACTCAATAATGTATTGAGTGACTTTATGATGTCTTCGCTTTTTGCGCTGTTTAGACCAATTGCGTTTACATGTGACATAACTTGCTCCTGAATAACCGTTTGTTTGTGAACTTGTGATAAGTATTACTAATTTCGATAAATTAGTAAAATCGTTTAAATGTATCTAGTTAATAGTTTTAACCTATTAGCTGTTTTTGATACCTGTATTCACTTTAGACTATTAATAGAAATGGGACTGATTAATAAAAATACTACCCCTCAAAAATAAATAAAACCCAGAAGTATATAAATCATGATCTAAAACAAACTTTATTCAAGGTAATAACTTAGCTATTTTTTTATTGATGTAGGTCAAAAATCATCCACCCTAACGGCGCATAATAATGTTGTTGAAATAATTAGGAGAGATAACATGCATGCAAAAACAGCGAAACAAAATAAAGCAGAGTTAATCGTGGTAGGAATTGCAGTCATCGCATTTGTGCTTGGGCTAGTCGCGCACTTAGCAGGAGCAAGCTTTGCGAACTCAGATTTTTTTGGTTACATTGCGGCGCCCATTCCGCTGATACTGGCTGTGATATTTTTAATTAGTTATAAAATAGCAGCCAATGCTGAGGATTAATCTTTCTCGTTTAAGCACTTTAAAATGTAATCGAGTACTTGGCGCGAGTAAATCATACTGGTATGGCTTAAATGAAACACTTTGTGTTCGGCCATACCTTTAAGTTTGGTTTCATCTAGTAATACGGTGCCATCTGATTTGCTACCTTTGACTATTAAAGGCATAAGCCCAATAGGTAAATCGCCTGCGATACTATAAAGCTTAGCTTTAAAAGGCCAATTACCATTTTTAGTAAGCAAAAACTCAACACTATTTTTTAAAAATGATTCAAACCCTTTTTGCTTCATTTTTTGCGCTATATGGCTGCCTTTATGTGGAGTACCCAGTGTAATTACCTTCGTAATATTCTGGCTAGCAGGAGAGTTTGCCTCTAGGTAAGCACGTGCAATAAGCCCTCCCATTGAGTGGCATACAAGCGCTGCAGGTTCGTTAGAAATACACTCATCAATTTGTGCAAATATGGTATCGCGGTGAGGGTCGAGCGTATTATAGGTAATGTTTAATACCGTCATACCCGATTCTTCAAGTCGTGAACAAAGTGGGCGCATAACAAAGCCAGACATATACAAGCCATGTAAAACAATAACGTGTTTAACTTTCATATGCTCCCTAATACCAATTTTATTAAAAACATGATCATCCTAGCGTATTAAATAATCCGCTACCTGCGTTAAAAATTATTTATATAAAACAACTATATGTCATAATTTTCGCCTTGTTATCGACTTATTTATTTGTCGCTATAATACATAACTAATTTAATGCAATTGGTATAACTACCGTAATTACATTAACTTTAGCGGTTTTATTTCAATATTGGTTGTATCGGTATTTACCCATACTTCACCATCTTGAATGGTAATGGCGAGCTTAATTCCACGATCAACCAAAGCAGCAAGTGCTTGTGTTGCTGCGTAATCAAGGCTAAAAATACTTAGATTTTTAAATTCATATAATTTAGGTTGATGTTTTTGCCACCAAATTGCTTGATTGTTTTCACCATAAGTATACAGCACCACTTTTTTAGATTTATTACAGGCTTTTTTAAGGCGTTTCTCATCTGGTAAGCCAAGTTCAACCCATAGTTCTATTTCTTCACTATAGCTTACATGCCAAAGTTCAGGCTCATCATCAGCACTTAATCCTTTAGTAAATTCTAAACCATCACAGCTATTTAGCGCAAAAGCGAGTAAGCGAATCATCAACCGTTGGTCGGTTTCTGATGGGTGTTGAGCCAAGGTTAAATTAAAATCTTGATAAACGTGGCGGTCCATATCGCTAAGCGATAACTGCACTTTCATAATGGTGGATTTAAGAGCCATAACAACTAATCTGAAAAAATTTGCGCCAGTATAGCGCAATTAAATGAATTGCCAGTTAAAATAGCGGTTAATTATACGTTAGGAGTTAAAAATGGCTATCCAGTGGTTCCCTGGGCACATGAATAAAGCCCGCAATGAAATTAAAGAAATAATGCCACAAATGGATGTGATCATTGAAGTGCTTGATGCGCGCATTCCCTACAGTAGTGAAAACCCGATGGTGGCAACCTTGCGTGAAGGTAAGCCGGTCATCAAAATTTTGAACAAAGCTGATTTAGCTGATCCTAAAATGACTCAAATCTGGAAAGATTATTTTGAGCAAGAAAACGGTGTTAAAGCGATTTCTTTTGGGCATGATAAAGCAGCTGAAGTACACCGTATTAATGAGCTTTGTAAAAAGCTAGTGCCGCATAAAGTGGGTGCAGATAAGCAAATTAAAGCCATGATCATGGGTATTCCTAACGTGGGTAAATCTACGTTAATTAATGTATTGGCTGGGCGTATAGTTGCAAAAACAGGTAATGAGCCTGCTGTTACTAAAGCGCAACAACGCATTAAGCTTGAAGACGGTATTATGCTTTACGATACGCCAGGTATGTTGTGGCCAAAAGTAGAAAACGAAAACTCAGGTTATCGCTTAGGCGCCACCGGTGCCATTCGTGATACAGCACTTGAGTATGAAGAAGTAGCAAGTTACACAGCTGAGTACCTATTGCGTGCATACCCTGAGTTATTAAAAGCGCGTTATAAAATAGATGAATTACCACAAAGTGATTGGGAATTTGTTGAAATGGCGGGGAAAAAACGCGGCTGTATTCGTGGTGGTAATCAAATAGACACATATAAAATGTCTGAAATACTAATCAACGAATTACGCGACGGTATCATTGGCCGTATTACTATGGAAACTCCGCAAATGCGTGAGGAAGAAGAAGTAATGGTTGCTGGTTTACGCGCTGCAGCAGAAGCTAAAAAGGCAGCTAAAGAAGAAGAGAAAAAACAACGCCGAGCACGCGCACGTAAAAACCGTCGTTAATTGATTTAGTTTAATTTAACCAACTAAATTACAGACATAAAAAAAGCCCGTAAGGGCTTTTTTAGTTTCATATCTACCGTCACCGATATGAGCAATGTAGCAAGTAAAATAGTAGGGCGGTTACTCATCATCAACATCAAGGGGCGTTGCGGTTCATAACAAGTAACCATAGCTGTTTACGTGCGCCACACGTTGTTTCAGGGTCGAGAAACAAATCAATTCATTCCTTAACAAGTGGTATGCAATCCGTCTTGTTGATATTGATTATCAGTTAGATCTAACTATCTGTCAATATCTAAATGCAAATAATTCTTATTATTGGTGAGTTTGTTTTTTATTCATATATAAATCGGCTAGTTAGCACTGACATTTAATAAAAATACTTACTTTGGTTGAACAATTAAGAATAAAAAATAGATGCTTAATACTTATTAAATAATTTGATATGGATTTTTATTATAAAAGCATTGCTTGTAAAACCTTAGCCCCTAAAGATCAACAGCCTTTAATTTATGGCTAAAAATATTCGTACTTAACTGGATATTTTAAGCCACTAACGCACTTTATTTGCTGTTATACGTAAATTAATCTGCTCTACTAGTACTTTATCCTGCTTGTTTAGACGCCCTACAATGAGCAAGAAATCACTACCGTCAGTTTTTATTACTTTAATGCTTGTGTTATCAAGTTTGGTTTTACCGTATGTGGTTTCTATTTTTTCTATGTCTTTAAAGTGACTAAGATCTGATTCAAGCTTACCGTCATCGTTTTTGTAGTAACTAAAAATATAGTTCTCGGTTATTCCGTTACCGTCTTCTCGGTAATCAAACATTGCATCGCTATAAAAATAAAGTATTTCTTCGTTTTCAGGTGTTAGGCGATTACGTTTTAAAAAGTGTACTTGGTAAGGCCATAAACTATCGCCTTTTATAATTGCAGCATTGGGTAAAATATTTACTTCTTGAAGTACGCCTAAAAATAATAGAGGTGCAAACGCAAGCGAGATTAAATACTGTCTAATTCGCCAGTATGAGTTGTAATGTAGGGCTTCTTTACTTATATCGGTTTGCTCAATGTAACTAACTAGGGGCAACCATAAAAATGGCATTATACAAATCACTATGGTTGCGTATTCGTCCATACGATAAGCAAAGGCGCTGGCAAGTACCATTAGCCAGAGTGTTAAGGCAGTCCAGTTAGGCATTACTCTATTTTTGTTTAACTGTTGTTGGCTGTGCTGTGCAAGTGCGAGATACAAAGGGTAATACCATAAAAATGCAAATATACCTCGAGCAATAGGCATAATACTTGAGTTATCGCGCTCTTTAATGGCCTTAAAGTTACGATAACTCCAGTAGTTAACAAATATGCCTAAACTTAAAATACTGTAAATAATAAACTTACTTACAGATACAGCATAAAATGGACTATCTTCAAATTTAACTTTTTTTGCTGACTCTAATCGCCAATCGGCGAAGAAGAATATGAGCACTAAAATATAGCCAGCCAACACATATTTAAGCCAGCTATAACCAAAGCTATCTAGCACATCAGCTGTTGTTTGAGGCGTTTCGCTCGCCTTTGCATATTTTAGAATAGGGTAATGGGTTGCTGATATTAACTTTTTACGCTGTGCTAAATAATCATCTATTTGATCCGCTTTAATATGATCTTGTTTTGCGTAATAGTTATAGCTCAGTGTTAAAACATTATCATTAAATTCAGTAGTTGTTTTTAGATTGAAGTAGTCGTTGTCAATTTCTTCTTGATCGCTATCAAATCCCCAACCTTTTTCTGCAAAATGTAGTTTTATTGTGGTGTTAATTATATCGGGGTAGTCAAAGTAAAGTGGGTCGGTACGATTTACCTGCTTTGGTTCGTAAACGCTATTTTGTATTTCACTCGCATAAAAACTAGCTTCGTAGCCTTCGTCTGTTTTTTCCCAAAATTCACTAATTAAATACGATTCTTTGGTTATTAGATTCCCCGTTTTTTCTTGCTCACTAATTGCCATTGCTTCATTGATTGATAAGCCATTTAAAAAACCTTGGTAATACTCGAAGTAAGATTTAGCAACGCTATTTAGACCACTGCTGGCTATATTGTTTCTTCGGTTAATTGCTTCAAATTCAGCATAAGTGTACTGGGTTTCAAAACGTGATGACTCAGATACTTTTTCAGCAATAAAAAAGTTATCCTCTACAGATACATTTGTATGTACAGGTTTTTGCGCCATTGAAGTTAAAGCGCTTTCACCTTTATCAATAATTAGGGCATAGCCATAATCAGGCTGTGCTAAATATTCGAGAGTACCTCGCTGGTAGCTAACCGTAGGATCGAGCCAGTAGCGTTTTCCGTTTTGTTTAAGCGTAACAATAACGTGATTAAATACACTTGCAGAAGGTGGAAGTTCTTTTAAACGTTTGGTTTCCTCTGTATCAACTAGCGCAGGGAAGGCTTCTATATCCATCGCTTTTAATAACGAGATAAGCAGTACTGTTTTATCTTTGCAATCGCCGTATCGTAGCGAAAGCGTTTCTGAAGCTGACGTTGGTTGATGCGAGTTAGTGCCCATTTCAAGCCCTAAATATCGAACTTCGTCTTGGCTAAAGCGCAGTGCTGCTGCAATTTTATCTGATGTTTTTGTGTGTTTTGCTTTTATTTTTTTAGCTATATCCAAAATGCTGCTTGGGGTTTCTATGGCTGATTGATAAAGCGGATATGCCCAGTTAACTACCTGACCCCAATCGTCAAACTCAGAAAAGTAAACTTGTGTATATGGGTCGTACCACGTTGGGGTTTGAGAATTCTGCTCCAGTAAAGGTTCTTCAAAAAGAGTTATAGAATAATCTTTGCCATATTTATTAAGCGTTTCTTGAATATCTGCTGTGCCGTTTATTGTATTTATATGTAGAGGTGTTTGTTTACCCCAAAGTACACGCATATTTTGTTGCACTACGGGTACCGACCAGTTCAGCGTGCGTCTTGTACTAAACTTATTAGCATATATAGGGTTGCTGCCTGTCACTGTGTAGCTGTAATCGAGTATGTCGCCACTGCGCATATCATCAATAATAATATTGAGTGATAAGCTACCATTATAAATACGCTCAGCTAATTCAGATTCACTCTGTATAACCGTCATTCTCGCGCTATCAAGCTTATCAATGTGCTCATTATTTCTGATAATCGTTAAGCTATTTAGTGTTAGCGACTCGTAACTTGGATCAAAATCAAGACTAAGCTGGCTTATATAATCAACACCACTTTGATTTAAAGCTTTCATAACCAAACGCGTATAGCGTTGCTGTTTTTGTCTGCTCGGTATATAGGATTGGTTATCGAGTAACAAATAAAGTGTGCCGTCACGTACCTTGGTTATGTCGGAATGTTTGGGTTGCTCAATAATATGTGTATTAACCCAATTAGCTGGTTTATCTATTTTATATTGCTGCGCAAAAATATTATGAGAGAAAATTAATAAGGTAAGTGCAATTAGCCAAGAGCTGAGTCGAAGGAAGTTCCATTTCATTGTAGGGTCTTATAGTTGTTTTTATAAATACTATTGAAGGAATAATGTACCAAATTCAGGCTTTTTTGACAATGTGATGTTAACAAATTCATTGTTGAGCAGTTAATTAATAGTATATAAATAAACTGCTATGGTAAGTGCGAAACGCTTAACCCCCTCAAATGTTCCTAAAATGATTTTCTAGTTGTATTGCTAAATCATAATTAGCTAAGCCTACTTTATTGTGGGCTTTATTAGAGCTGCAAAAATCCTATCTATTTATTCGTACGGTAATCATTCAAACCTTTAAAAGTGTTTATAAATCAAAATATAACAGTAACTGTTTTTGCTCTTTTTGTTCATGAACTTTATGAGCAAAAAGCATATAACGATCATCAATGCACCTTACCTTCTAAATATTTAGTTAATTTCACGTTAACAATAAGCTGCGAGTTAGATAGCAGTTTGTCGTCGCTTATCTACCTGACAATAAATACATACACAAGCGTGGAGAAAATAATGAAAGCAAGTAACACACAACTCGCTTTGGCAGTTGCTGCAGCATTAGCAAGTACATCCGTTTTAGCCGATAACGATACGCAAAAACTACAAGAGGAATTAGATGCGTTACAAAAAGAAGTAAGTGCACTAAAAACAACCAGTGGTTTTAATTTAGAGTTTGGTGGACGGGTTCAGCTCGACTACAACTATTTTGATGGTGCTTACAATGCTGATAACGAGGGCTCTGGCGGGAGCAATTTTTTCCCTCGTCGTATTCGTACTTACGTTGAAAGTGAGCACGGAAATTGGGATCACAAGTTGTTACTCGAGTTTGCCGAAGGCACTGCTGAAATAGTGATGGCGCGTGTTCGCTATGCGTTTGATAACGGACTTAAAGTTAAAGCAGGTAAAATTCGCGAAGATATATCGCTAAATGCATTAACCAGTTCAAAGCACATTAATACAATTGAGCGTAGTTCGCTTGCCAATACTTTCTCCCCATTTTTTCGTTGGGGCGCTTCTGCCTATCAATATTTTAAAGACTCTGGCTTTCGTTACGCGATAGGCGTTTATAAAAATGATGCATTTGGTGCAACAGGTAGCGATGAAAACGATAAGCTTACTCTTGCTATTACTGGGCGTGCTACATGGTCGAGTACATCACCTGGCGATGTAATTCATTTAGGCGTGTGGCATTCATATCGCGATATGGGTGGCAATGAATTAGGCGCACGTTTTGCGCGTGGTGAAGTGCGCGAGACTAATACTCGCCTTGTTGATTATGCTGCTGGTGGTGTAACAAGCCCACTTGATAGTTTATCGCAAACCGGTCTTGAGTTTGCTTATCAGGCGGATTCTTTAACACTTGAGGCTGAATATGCAAGCCGCTCACTTGATGCCGCTAATAGTGCTGATTTTTTAGATGGCGAGCGCTTTGATGGTTTTCATGTATCGGCAAGTTACTTTTTAGGTGGAGAACAGCGCCAATACAAAGCGAGCTCTGCATTATTTGTACAACCTAAAAATATTAAAGATGCATGGGAGTTGGTGGCACGTGTTTCAGAAGTAGATGCTACAAGTAGCTTACAAGGCACAAAAGCGACAACTTATACATTAGGTACATCTTATTACGTAAGTAGTGATATTAAGTTTATGGGTAATCTAATTTACAGCGATGTAGAAGGTGCCGGTACTACTGCGCTGGTTGGCGACGAAGACTCTGGTATGGGCTTTAGTGCACGTATGCAGTATTTATTTTAAAGGGACACACAATGAAATTATTTAAATCATTACAAACGACCATACTTGCAGCATCGTTAGTACTTAGCAGCCCAATGGCAATGGCCGACACTCACTTTTTAATCCCTGGCGGACCTGGTGGTGGTTGGGATACAACAGCCCGTGGTATAGGCGAAGGTTTAGTTAAGTCAGGCATTGAAAATAATGCATCTTTTCAAAATATGTCTGGTGGTGGAGGCGGTCGTGCTATTGCGTATTTAATTGAGTCGGGCACTAAAAAGGGCGATATTTTAATGGTTAACTCAACGCCTATCGTATTGCGCGCGTTAAGTGGCCGAATTCCTTATAGCTATCGCGATTTAACACCTGTAGCCAGTATGATTGCAGATTATGGCGCGTTTGTAGTGCGTAACGATTCTCCATTTAAAACTTGGGAGGATGTTATTAAATCAATAAAAGAAGATCCAAGTTCGGTAAAAGTAGCGGGCGGTTCTGCTCGCGGCAGTATGGATCACTTAGTGGCGGCTCAAGCTGTTAAAGCTGCGGGTATAGATGGTCGACGCCTACGTTATATTCCTTACGATGCAGGCGGTAAAGCTAAGGCTGGGTTGCTTTCAGGCGAAGTGAATTTACTTTCTACTGGCTTAAGTGAAGCGCTTGAAGTAGCTAACGGTGGTCAAGCACGTATTTTAGCGGTTACATCGGGTGAGCCCTTACCTGATTACCCAAAAATACCCACACTTAAGTCACTAGGTTACGATATGGAATTTGTTAATTGGCGTGGTCTTTTTGCTGCACCTAATTTACCCGCTGAAAAGTTAGCACAGTACACAAAAAAACTACGTGAGTTGCAAAGTACACCTGAGTGGGAAGCTGTACGAGCTCGTAACGGTTGGCTAAATCTTTTTCAAGAAAAAGATGAGTTTATTAAGTCACTAGAAGCACAAGAAGTGCAGCTTAGAGCTGTAATGGAAGAGCTTGGCTTTATCCGCACATTGCCGTAATCGAGGTTTTAAAATGACGAATCGAGAATTAATAGGGCCAAGTTTATTCTTGGCGCTATTTACTTTATACGCTGTGGTTGCATGGCAAATTCCGCTACTACCGTTTGAAGAATACGAAACGGTTACCTCAGCGACACTTCCTAAAGTATATGCCGGGTTTGGTATTGTGGTGTGCTTACTTTCTATTGGTTCAACATTGCTTAAACCAAGAGAGAAAACTAATACTGATGATGTTCTTGAAAAGTCACACGTACTGCGCACCTTTGGTTTATTAATATTAATGGTAATTTATAGCGCGGCACTGGAGCCAATTGGTTTTTTAATTTCTACTAGTGCGTTTTTGCTTGCGGGCTTTTTTGTGATGGGCGAAAGACGTAAGGGAATTTTGCTATTTGCATCGATACCGGTTGCGGTGGTTTTTTGGTTTTTGATGACTCAAGTATTGGGTATTTACTTGGTTCCGGGCGATTTGTGGAGTTAAGTTATGTTTGATGGAATTATGCTTGGTTTGTCGACCGTGCTCGACTTTAATAATTTAATGTACGTTATAGCTGGCTGCTTGGTAGGTACTTTTATAGGTATGTTACCAGGATTGGGGCCAATTACCGCAATTGCCTTGATGATCCCAATTACTTACAGCATTGGCGCCGATTCGGGCATGATTTTAATGGCGGGTGTTTATTACGGCGCTATTTTTGGTGGCTCTACGTCATCTATTTTAATTAATGCGCCTGGCGTGGCGGGTACGGTAGCTTCCTCCTTTGATGGCTACCCGCTTGCTAAACAAGGGCATGCAGGTAAAGCATTGGCAATTGCTGCTTATTCCTCCTTTATAGGCGGAACGATTGGCGCCATATTATTAATGGTAGCTGCACCTTTATTAGCAAAAGTGTCATTGAGTTTTCAATCCCCTGATTATGTTGTGTTGATGTTTTTAGGCTTAACAGCTATTGCAGCATTTTCAAATAAAGGGCAATTTTTAAAAGCAATGATGATGACTGTGTTTGGCTTGATGCTAGCAACGGTTGGTATTGATCCATCATCAGGGACTGACCGATTTACCTTTGGGCAACCTGATTTACTCGACGGAATAAGCTTTTTACTGGTTGCTATGGCAACGTTTGCATTAGCCGAGGCGCTTGTAAATGTTGTAAAACCAGAGAAAAAAGATGCTAAAAACATTAATGACTCAGACACACCGCAAATAGGTTCAACCAAGTTAAGTAAAGCCGAGATTAAAGAGATAGCACCAGTGATTGGTCGCTCGTCTATTTTAGGTTTTATAGTGGGGGTGTTACCGGGTGCTGGTGCAACTATTGCAAGCTTTATGGCTTATGCAACAGAGCGAAATTTAGCGCCAAAAGGTTTGAAAGAAAAGTTTGGTAAAGGCTCATTACGTGGTTTAGCTGCGCCAGAGTCGGCAAATAATGCGGCGTGTACAGGATCGTTTGTTCCACTGTTAACGCTTGGTATTCCGGGCTCAGGTACTACGGCAATTATGCTAGGTGCTTTGATTGCTTACGGCATTCAACCAGGTCCAATGCTTATGCAAGAAAACCCAAGTGTATTTTGGGCGGTTATTGTAAGTATGTACTTTGGTAATATTGTACTGCTTATTTTAAATTTGCCGCTTATTCCTTACTTTGCAAAAGTATTAGCAATGCCTAAGTCGGTACTCACCGTGATGATATTGTTCTTTAGCTTAATTGGTGTTTACTTAGTGTCCTTCAATACCTTCGACTTATTTATGATGGTAGGATTTGCGGTGGTTGCGCTAGTATTGCGATTACTGTCATTTCCTATGGCACCACTATTATTAGGTTTTATATTAGGAGATATGATTGAGCGAAACTTCCGTCGTTCAATGATGATTTCTGATGGCTCATTAAGCTTTTTATGGGATCGTCCGCTAACATTGAGCATATTTGTAATTTCAATTTTAGTGCTGTTGTTTCCGTTAAAAGATTATTTAATGCAACGCCGTGCAGACAAAGTAAATGCATAATTGAGAATGAAATGAAAAACACCAACAAGCTAAATCCATTGCAAAACATGGTCACAAAACCTAAGCGATTAGAAACACGATTAATTATTTGGGTAACAGGATTGTGTGTATTGCAGGCTTTATTATTTGGCGCGTTGGTGTATCAACTTACAGCGCAAAGCTTACATAACCATATTGGTGATAAAGCATTAGCTGTGGCAAGCAGTATTGCCACACGTGCTGATGTAATTAATGCACTGAAAATACCTAGTGACTTAACCGCTATTAACATGAAAATTGAAGATTTACGACAGCTTGTAGGTGCTGATTTTATTGTTGTTGGCGATGAAAATGCGCTTCGTATTGTGCATCCAGATGAAGATAAAATTGGCAAAAAAATGGTCGGAGGCGATAGCAAAGCTGCATTAAAAGGTGAACGCTATATTTCGGTGGCCCATGGTAGCTTAGGTGAATCAATTCGTGGCAAAGTGCCGGTGTACGCAGGTAATAATGAAATAGTAGGCGTTGTATCGGTTGGTTTTTTAGTACAATCAATCGATCCGCTTATTCTCTCTCGCAGTAGTGAAATTTTAATATGGGGCTTAATACTTGTAGGTTTAAGTATACTGGCGGCTATTTATATTGGACAGCGTGTCAGAAATGCTATTTTTGGCCTGCAGCCAGATGAAATTGCACGTTTGTTTTCAGAACAAGATGCAATTTTAAATACGGTACGCAGCGGTATTATTGCACTCGACCCGGACGGAAAAGTACGAAAACTCAATCAACGCGCCTGCGAAATATTAGATAAACCAACTTCAATTCTTAATCAGAACCTCAGCTTAAACGATTTATTACCTGAACATGCAGAATTTTTATTGCGTAATCAGCGACGTAAAATAGTGGGTTTTGAATTATTTGCCGCCGATAAACGCCTTATATTATCGAGATTTTCTTTGCAAGTGCAAGGGCAGGCGGATGGTATTTTACTGAGTATGCGCCCCTCTGATGAACTTGAGTATTTAAGCCAACAACTTACTAAAGTTCAGGCTTTTGCAGAGCTTTTAAGGGTACAAACTCATGACTATTCTAATAAGCTCAACTTAATTGGTGCGTTAGTGCAAATGGGCAAAAACGAACAAGCTATAGAAATAATAGGGCAAGAAAGCCAGGGCTCTCAGGCACAAATTCATAACTTGTTAGAGCGCATACAAGACCCTGTGCTTGCTGGTTTGTTGGTGGGTAAATATCATAAAGCAAGAGAATTAAATGTTGCGCTTGAGCTTAACCCCGACAGCCTACTTGGTGTTATTGCACGTAAAGATATGCTCGAGCGAGTTGTGTCTATTTTAGGTAATCTTATAGATAATGCGATTGAGGCTGCTATTAGGTCATCGAACTCTCGCTCTGCAAAAGTACGGGTAACCGTTGATGAAACCAGCCAAACTCTCTTATTTGATGTAGAAGATACAGGCTTTGGGTTAGGTTCTGACCATGATGTTATTTTTACCCCTCAGTACAGCTCTAAATCAGGAGCAGAGCATGGTATTGGTTTATATTTAGTAAAAACAAATTTAGACTCATGCGGTGGCACGTTAGAAATTGGTGAGTCAGACCTACTTGGTGCAAGACTAAGTGTTTACATTCCAAAATAATAAGAGCATTAAACATGACGTATTCAGTAGTAATAATTGAAGACGAAGTAGAGGTAGCACAGCTATTAGCGCAGTACTTGTTATTACCAAATGGTGTCGCAGGTAGTCAAACGCCAAAGCAAAGTTTAAGGCAAGCACAGTATCAGGTAGTGGGCATTGCAGGTAATTTAAGCACGGCAACAGCCTTACTGCATGCAATTGAACCCGATTTGATTTTACTCGATATACATTTACCTGATGGTAACGGACTTGATTTATTGACCGACTTACGACGTCGAACGATTAAAAGTGAGGTTATGCTGCTCACTGCTGCAAAAGAGGTCGAAACCCTTGAAAAAGCAATGCAGTTAGGTGCATGCGACTTTTTAGTAAAACCATTAATGTTAAACCGACTTGATCAAGCACTCGCACGTTTTGAATCACGTCAGCAATGTTTTTCTGATGCAAGTGAAGTAACGCAGTCAATGGTTGATATGTTATTTGGTTCAAAGCAGCAAACCAACACGTCTGTTCGTTTACCAAAAGGGGTCGATCAACTTACCCTGCAAAAAATACATGATGCTTTTGTAGAGCACGCAACCACTGCATTTACTGCTCAGCAAATGGGCGATTTGGTCGGTGTGAGTCGCTCTACAGCACGCCGTTACTTAGAGTATTTGCTTGAATCAGGTAAGTTAACAGCGGATCAAAGTTATGGCAGTATTGGCCGTCCTGAACGTTGCTATAAAATAGCGAAGTAACTTGGTGTATCTGAAACTTAAGTATTAAACGCTATTAATTTCAATGTCTTGCGTTTTTTTTGTTATGTTTGATATTTAATAGATTCTGACGATAAAAAAAATATGTTGAATTGATTGCATTTTAAGCGGCTTGTATGGTGATGTTCGCATTAAGTGATGTTATACTCCTGCCGAATAATTTATCGACTTTATTAAGAGTAAAATTAATGGCAGATTTATCGAAGTACAGAAACATTGGTATTTTCGCGCACGTTGATGCGGGTAAAACCACGACTACTGAGCGTATCCTAAAGCTTACTGGTCAAATCCATAAAACAGGTGAGGTTCATGATGGTGAATCTACTACTGACTTCATGGAACAAGAAGCTGAGCGCGGTATTACTATCCAGTCTGCGGCTGTAAGCTGTTTCTGGAAAGATCACCGTTTTAACGTTATCGATACTCCTGGACACGTTGACTTCACAGTTGAAGTATACCGTTCACTTAAAGTATTAGATGGCGGTGTTGGTGTATTCTGTGGTTCTGGTGGTGTTGAACCACAATCAGAAACTAACTGGCGCTATGCTAACGAATCAGAAGTTGCACGTATTATCTTTGTAAATAAATTAGACCGTATGGGTGCTGATTTTTACCGTGTAACTGAGCAAGTACGTAAAGTACTTGGCGCAACTCCACTAATCATGACTTTACCAATCGGTATCGAAGATGAGTTTGTTGGTGTTGTAGATGTTTTAACTAAAAAAGCGTACGTATGGGATGACACTGGTCTTCCAGAAAACTACGAAATCACTGACGTTCCTGCAGACATGGTAGAAAAAACTGATGAATACCATGAAATGCTTATCGAAACTGCTGTAGAGCAAGACGATGACCTTATGGAAGCGTACATGGAAGGTGAAGTACCTTCTATCGAAGATATCAAGCGTTGTATCCGTAAAGGTACTCGTGACCTTGCTTTCTTCCCTACGTTCTGTGGTTCTGCTTTCAAAAACAAAGGCATGCAACTAATCCTTGATGCTGTTGTTGACTACTTACCTGCTCCAACAGAAGTTGATCCTCAACCTCTTATGGATGAAGAAGGTAACGAAAATGGCGAATTCGCAATCGTATCTGCTGACGAACCTTTCAAGGCGCTAGCATTTAAGATAATGGATGACCGTTTTGGTGCATTAACTTTCGTACGTATCTACTCAGGTAAGCTTAATAAGGGTGACACTATCCTTAATGCGTTTACTGGTAAAACTGAGCGTGTTGGCCGTATGGTTGAGATGCAAGCAGATGACCGTAACGAATTAACTAGCGCACAAGCTGGTGACATCATTGCTATCGTAGGCATGAAAAATGTGCAAACTGGTCACACTCTATGTGATCCTAAGCACCCAGTAACACTTGAGCCAATGGTATTCCCAACTCCAGTAATCTCGATTGCTGTACAGCCTAAAGATAAAGGCGGTAATGAGAAAATGGGTGTTGCTATCGGTAAAATGGTTGCAGAAGATCCATCTTTCCAAGTTGAGACTGATGAAGATTCAGGCGAAACTATCCTTAAAGGTATGGGTGAGCTTCACTTAGATATCAAAGTTGATATCCTTAAGCGTACTTACGGTGTAGACCTTATCGTTGGTCAACCACAAGTTGCTTACCGTGAAACTATCACTCGTGAAATCGAAGATAGCTACACGCATAAGAAACAATCTGGTGGTTCTGGTCAGTTCGGTAAAATCGACTACCGCATCAAGCCAGGCGAAGTTGCTTCAGGCTTCACGTTTAAATCATCAGTTGTTGGTGGTAACGTACCTAAAGAATTCTGGCCTGCAGTTGAGAAAGGCTTTAAGTCAATGATGGGCGAAGGTGTTCTAGCTGGCTTCCCAGTATTAGACGTTGAAGTTGAACTTTTTGACGGTGGTTTCCATGCCGTGGATTCATCAGCAATCGCGTTCGAAATCGCTGCTAAAGGTGCTTTCCGCCAATCGATCCCTAAAGCGGGCGCACAACTTCTTGAGCCAATCATGAAAGTTGACGTGTTCACTCCAGAAGATCACGTTGGTGATGTAATCGGTGACCTTAACCGTCGTCGTGGTATGCTAAGCGACCAAGAAGCTGGTTTAACTGGCGTTCGCATTAAAGCTGACGTTCCGTTATCAGAAATGTTCGGTTACATTGGTTCACTACGTACAATGACATCTGGTCGTGGTCAGTTCTCTATGGAGTTCTCACACTACGCACCATGTCCACAAAACGTAGCTGACACAGTAATCGCTGCAGAAAAAGAGAAAAAAGCTGCTAAGTAATTAGCTCTTTAACTCTTTAAAAAACCCGCACATGTTGCGGGTTTTTTATTACCTATAATTTGGTTTTATTTTTTATAGTATTTTATAGCTGCTTTTTATTATTAATTAGTCCTATATTTTTAATTAATAAAAAGGTACTAGAGCAATTTATTTATATTGTTACAAAGCAGGGATTTGTTATACACGTCTATGCACAGAGCGTTATATCAATAGTGAGGAAATTACTGTTGTATCATTTAGCTCGTTTTTTCTTTTCACTATTTTTAAGTAGAACTGGAGAATGGTAAGGTTTTTCATTTTTATAACTGGCAACTTGATGATGAAACGCAATCAGTTATTTCTAAAATGTACTGTAATAAGTTAGCTAGAAAAATAGAAAATATTAGCGGCAAATGCAGCGCATGATTTTTTAATTTAGATAGAAAAAAGGAGCAATTAATTGCTCCTTTTTTGTTTTTATTTTATAACGCGCTAATTAAACTTTTTTATAGCCTTAGCTTTTAGCGCTTTAATCTTTAGCCTGCGTGGCTTTTTAAAAGATTGTATAGGCATTGATACCATATGCTCTTGTGGCAGTGCCGGAATTGTTTGTGGGTAAGTTCCTTCCTTTGGCACGGAAATCTCTTTTAGATGTACTTTAAGCGCCTCTAGAGTTGAGTCGTTATCAACTTCACTAGGGCAAATAAATATACCTAACTTTCTTAGTTGTACGCCGAGTTTGATACTACTGGTATAACGGATAATTGGAGCACCTAATACTAAGCCTAATAATATAGGTGATAGCCACCAAAAGAATACAGGTGTGAAGTAGTAGGCTGTGCTACCCCATGCTATAGCCACAATAGTAGAGAATAACGTATAACCAAACGCTTCTTTCCACGGAACCATACGACCTTCGCGCGGTTGTGCATCCCACTTCACTTTTTTACCTAAAAATACGCAAAGTACAAAGTAAGCATGAAATACCATCATTAATGGCGCAACAATAATAGCAAATACAGTTTCAATAATTGAACCTAGGATTAACTTAATTGAACCACCAAAGCGTTTGTTTCTATGTATTAGGGTGACTATTACGCCCATTAATTTAGGCATTAATAAAATAACAATAGTTAAATACAAGAGTGAATCAATAAGATCGGTTTTAGCTATTTGCCATGTAGGAAATAATTGATAAACACGGTTAAAGTACACATCACTATTTAATGCGCGCGTTACTGCATCAATAGTACTTAGCGCTAGCATTGAGAGCCAAATTAGTGATGAAATATAAGCGGTTGCACCTAATAGAAAGTGCAGCTTACTCATTAATTTTAATTTAGATGACGATAGTAAACCTAAGTGCTGAATATTACCCTGTACCCAGCGTCTATCGCGTACAGCATAATCGAGAATATTACTTGGTACTTCTTCGTAGCTACCTTCAATATCTGATAGTAATAGTACGTCCCAACCTGCACTATGAAGTAGTGATGCTTCTACAAAGTCATGACTTAAAATCTCACCGCCAAAAGGTGCGTTACCTTTGAGTGTTGGCAAGCCACAGCACGTTATAAATGCTTCAACTCTAATGATTGCATTATGACCCCAGTAGTTGGCTTTATCTGTTTGCCAAAATGCTGAGCCAGTAGCGAGCATTGGGCTATATAGCACTGACGCAAACTGTAAAAAACGACCAAAAAAGGTATCTTGACGAACAGGTATTGGAATCGTTTGGATCAGGCCTGCTTGTGGGTTGTTTAGCATGCTTGTAGTAAGTTCTAACATACATTTACCGGTCATTACGCTATCTGCATCAAGCACAATCATATGGTCGTAATTACTTCCCCAGCGCTCACAAAAGTCGGTTAGGTTACCTACTTTGCGGTGTTTGTTATCTTCGCGACGACGATAAAAAACATGCTTTGCTGTATCCCCTAAACGTTCGCACAATGCATGCCATGCACTTAGCTCGTTTTTAACTATTTGAGGGTCTTGTGTATCGCTTAATAAATAAAAATCAAAATTATCAAGCTGACCAGTTTCTTTTAACGATTGTAGACTTACTTCAAAGCCCGCGATAACACGGTGGGTATCTTCGTTATAAATAGGCATTACAACGGCGGTTTTCTGAGCGTTAATTGCCTCGTTATTGAACTCAATTGGTTTAATACGTTTTAACGTAAGCGGGTCAATTCGAAACAACTGTAGTACAAAGCCGATTGTGCCACTACAAAAAGCCGTTACAATCCAAGCAAATGTGATTGAGAATAATACTAAAAGGGCATACTCAAGTAATGTCATACCGTTTGAGCTTAAAATCTCAAACATAATAGATATGCCGTAGCCAGATGTGCCAAGTGCCGCAATGGCAAATAGCCATACTCTTAGTGTTTTGAATGGCATTGGAGTGCCCCTACCTTTATTACTTGATGTCATTTGGGTACCAAACATAGCTCCATACCTCGCTAATTTCTTTGTCACGTAGTTTTAACGATAAACGCATATCAACGGGTTGATCGTCCTGTGGTGCAATTTTAAAGGCTACACGCCATCCACGTGAATCCGGAAGTTTTTGTACATTCACGTCGGTTACTTCGCCTGTTGTAAGTTGAATGTCGGCATCTAGTTTTAACTGTTTAGACAGTTGATTTATTTCTGATCCAGTAAAATCAACAGTAAATTGGCGGTGGCTTTTTGGTGGTGGGTTGTCCTCACCTGGTAAAGCGGCGCTACCAATTCTTGTACGTAGTACACGTGCTTTCTCGTGCTGAGTTAAAACTGAATTAAAGGTGGTCATTTTGTAGCTTAATTTTAATGAATCTCCGGCCTTCATTGGTTTTTCTGGTACCCAGTAACTTACGATATTGTCGTTAGTTTCTGTATCAGTCGGTATTTCTACAAGCTCTACACGACCATTTCCCCACTCACCTTGTGGTTCAATCCATAGGCTAGGGCGGTCGTGGTAATGTGCTTCTGTGTCTAGATAGTTATTAAAGTCTCGGTCTCGTTGAGCTAACCCAAAACCTTTTGGGTTATTGTACGAAAATGAAGTAACGCTGAGTTGTGATGGGTTGTTAAGAGGGCGCCATACCCACTTGTCATCAGCAGATTGAGTTAATAGGCCATCCGAGTCATGAACTTCAGGGCGATAGTCATCAAAAAATTTGGTGCTGTTTTCGCCGTGATAAAACATACTCGTTAATGGTGCTACACCTAGTTTTTTAATATCTTTACGCGCAAAAATCTGCATATCAACATCAACTAGCATATTCGTTGTAGGGTCGACGCTAAATTTGTACGCACCAGAAATAGATGGACTATCCAACAATGCAAAAATGGTGATTTGTGTTTGCTCTGCCTTTGGTTTAACTAACCAAAACTCTTTGAACATTGGAAATTCTTCACCCGAATTCTCAGCAGTATCAATGGCAAGGCCTCTTGCTGATAAGCCATAAACTTGTTGAGGGCCAACGACTCTAAAATACGATGCTCCCTGAAATACCATTACTTCGTCTTTATACTCGTTAGTATTTAATGGGTAATGTAAGCGAAATCCAGCATGGCCTAGTTGAGTGCCCGCCACACTTTTAGCTATTTCTTCTTGTAGTGGTGCAGCAGTGCCATCGTATTGGTAAAAGTCGGTGCTGAAAGGTAAGCGGCTACGTTTAGAGTCGCTATCAACAGTATTTATTGTTACAGGTGTTTTATATAAAAAACCAGGGTGGAATAATTGCAGCTCGTACAGGCCTTCATCTTTCCACACCGCTTTGTCTTTTTTAAATCGAATTGAACGGTAGTCTTGATAATCAATATTATTTAGTGCTTCAAGCTCGATGTTTTTAGGTGCCACATATTCTTCGCTTGCTAGCTTTTTAGCGCGAGCGCTAATTACATCAAATAAGCTACTTTGTGGAATTGCTACATCAACAGTTGCAGCAATCGCTTGGTTGCTATTGCCCCAAGTCGAAAAAATAATAAGTAGACCCAGTAGTGGTGCTGACTTTTTTTGCCATTTAGGCAAGTTTTGGGTTAGTTGTTTCATTCTCATTCCTTTATAAAAACACGACTTATTTTTACGTTTAGGGTAAATATTGATTTTGTTTTGTAAGTATCTTCTAATTTACTTAAAGCAAAATGTGAACCCTTATAAAAGTTCATATTTTTCAATAGGAAAACCAATATACGTAACTCATTGAGGTTTTTGTTGTGTAAAATTCACTCAATCTTATGTAGTTGTTACTGATTAATTACTAGAAGACTCACTAATCGTATGAACATATTACGGGGAGTTTAATGAAGCTTGTCTGAATTACATTTGTATAAAATAAAAAAGCCGCAAAAGCGGCTTTTTATATGTTTAGATTTTACTTAATTATTTCTTTTTAAATCGACGCACTATTGATAGTGGTGCTAAAAGAAGTGATAACCATAATAATGAACCTGCATCATTATCATCATCTGAGCGTAAGTTATTTACCTTAACGGCTACTTTTTCAATGTTTGATAAGTTACCAGCACTATCTTGAGCTTGTACTGTTAAAGTAATACGATTTTCGAATTCGTAATCAATCTCTCCAGCAACAATTAACTGCCCCTCATTGTTAATAGAAACGCTGTCATTATCAGATGTAATAAATTTAACAACAGGTGATTCATCGGCATTTGGATCACTAAAATCGAGCGTGCCGATAATTGTGCCAATTGCGCTGTTTTCATCGATTGCAAAAACTTGATCGGCTGCAATTACAGGTGTTTGCTCTTCAGGCGTTAAAGTAATTTCAGATTTAATGTCAATAATCACAGGGTCATGGTCTGATGCGCGGTATGCACTTTCAGAGTACAAGCTAGATTGTTGACCTTCGCTTTTAAACTCTACATTGTAATCAAGTGAAATAGGTTCATCTGCGTTGATATGCCAATCGGTTGCAGCGACAACTTTGCTAAGTAATGATTGTGTAGCTACTGCATGGTCTAAACTTCCTGCACGACCAGAAAAGCTATAAGAATAACCAAGTGTATCACCATCAATTTCAGCAACTACATTTTTGTAGCCTTTATCAGCAAATGCACGTATTGGATCTTCCATTGCGTAAGCATTCATATCGCCGACTAAAATAGTATCTTCGTCATCAACACCGGTTGGTTTGCTATCAAGCCAATCTGCGAATGCATTAGCACCTTGCGTGCGTATTTCATTCCAACAGCCTTGGCCATCACCTAAATCTGCATTATTTCCAGAAGCACTACCACAGCTTTTAGATTTAAGATGTGACACAGCAACAGTAAATACTTCATCAGTTTCTATTGATTTAAAGCTTTGTGCAATTGGAGCACGGTTACTAAAATCAAATGGAGCCTCAGTTGTAATGGCAGCAGTGCCTACTTCTTCTACTTTGTTAGCACGATAGATAAGTGCGGTAGTAATTGCATCGGTACCAATTTGATCTACGTTAAAATCAACAAATGCATAGTTGTTAGCACTATCTGCATCATTTAATGCATCTACTAAGCTAGCAATTGCACTAAATTCGCCAAAGCCATCATTCTCAATTTCCATTAAACCAACAACATCGGCCTCAATAGCGCTAATAGCACTTACAATTTTAGCTTCTTGACGAATAAATTCAGCTTCAGTATCTGCACCTCGAGATGTAGGGAACCCTCCGCCTTGGCCATCACCATTGAAGTAATTAAGTACGTTAAAGCTAGCTACACGTAAATCTGCTTCAGCATTAAGTTCAGGCGCATCTTCACGTGCATTTGTTGCAATAAACGAAGGCGCTAAAGTTGGGTGAATTCGGTAAAGACCGAAGCTATAAGCAAGTGCCCCTGTAACAGTATTAACAGTATCGCCAGTTCGTAATGTATTTTCTGCCGATAAGCCTGGAGTTGGATAAGCTGTAGGGTCTAAGTTTTGTACTGTAGAGCCATCATCTATTAAAATCTTTTTAAGTAGATTTTCAGTTTCAACTGCATTAGCAGCATCGCCAGGTAACGCAACCTGAGTACCTTGGTACAAGCGCTCTGTTGCTAATTCAACTTCACCATATCGACCAAGACCAAAGTTATTAGTCACTACTAATGGTTGCTCTAATGTGACTAACATACCTTCAAAAGCTTCTAAATCAGTTGTATTAGCTAAAGGTAAAGTGATTTTTGTAGCTGCTGCAGCTAAACCAGTGCCACACACCGCAACTTGGCTAACACTGCCAATTTGTGTTGCATCAAAATATTCTTCAACAGTACCTTTTACACGTACATGGTCGCCTACATTCACGTCAGTATCTGCAAAATATACAAATACACCTTCAGAGGTAAGTGGATTTGCATCTATATCAGCAGCTAGTGAGTTAACAAAAAAGCCTTTTAATTGTTCATCACCTTGAAAATCGGCGCTTACAACACCTTCAAGTTCTACTAATGTACCTACAAGTGGGCTAGCAGAGCCGTCACCTTGAATAGCATTTATTAGTGTTTTTTCTGCACCACAAACTAGTGGTTCAAGTGGTTCTGGCTCAGGGTCTGGCACAGGAGCGGTACCGCCGTTTCCTGTGTGTGAGCCTAATCCATCAAAGGTGTCAATATCAAACTGTTCCCATTCTTCGCTAGGATCAAAAATGGCTGTCGAGTCAGTTCGGCCTGTGGTAATACTATCTTTTCTTCGCAGCGTTTTGTTAACCGTAGTTACACCCCCTTCAGACCACTCTGAACCCGGATCAACACCAACTTGACCAAAACTATCAACAATTACACCGTCTTTAGTTAAAACAAGGGCATCATCACCGTTATAGTAGGTTACTGTGCTGGTTTCATCTGCAATATCAAGTATTGCAGCTGCTGCACTGGGGTTTGAAATAATGTAGGTGGTATTGGCGGCCAATGTTCCGGTTAAATCAATCGAGTTGCCAATCGAACTGCTACCATTTGAATAGAGTCCTAAAGTATAACCTTCAAGAGAAAGCTCCGTATCAGCATTATTATAAAGCTCGATTGCTTTATTATTACTGCTTCCCTCTATATATTCTGAAATGATTAGATCAGCGGATGCTGGTGCACTGAGACTTGCTATAACAAGTGCGAGTGGTGTTATTTTTGTTTTAAACATTTTTTATTATTCCCGTGTATTAATCCCAAAATGGGACACCAGTTTAGAGAATAAATATGACGAAAATAATACAAAAATGTAAATGAATGTAAACAAAAGGCGGTTTAACCGCCTTTTAATAAAAAATTACTTTTTAGCTAGATATTTTGCGGCTTGCTTAGCAAAGTAGGTTAATATTCCATCGGCTCCTGCACGCTTAAATGCAAGTAAAGATTCCATTATTGTAGCCTCTTCACTTAACCAACCGTTATCAATTGCTGCTTTGTGCATTGCATACTCGCCACTTACCTGATATGCGAAAGTAGGTACACCAAATTCGTCTTTAACACGCCGTACAATATCTAAATAAGGCATACCGGGCTTTACCATAACCATATCAGCGCCTTCTTGTAAGTCTAATGCGACTTCACGTATTGCTTCATCAGAGTTTGCTGGATCCATTTGGTAAGTTTTTTTATCAGCACCTTTTAAGTTACCAGCAGAGCCTACAGCATCTCTAAATGGGCCATAGTAGCTAGATGCGTATTTAGCTGAGTAGGCCATAATTCGAGTATGAATAAACCCATCAGCTTCAAGTGCTTCGCGAATAGCGCCAATACGACCATCCATCATATCAGAAGGGGCAACAACATCAGCACCAGCTTCTGCATGGGAAAGTGCTTGTTTAACTAAAATTTCAGTAGTGACATCATTAATAACATAACCTGAATCATCAATAATACCGTCTTGGCCATGCGTAGTGAAAGGGTCAAGTGCTACATCAGTAATCACACCCAGCTCAGGAAAAGCTTCTTTTAACGCTCTTACGGTGCGTTGTGCTAAGCCATCATCGTTATATGCTTCTTCGGCAAATAATGATTTTTTATCCGCAGGCGTTACTGGAAAAATAGCAACGGCAGGTACGCCAAGTTCAACGAGTTCTTTTGCTTCAACAAGCAGTAAATCAATTGATAGGCGCTCAATACCAGGCATTGATTCAATTACCTCGCGGCGATTTTTACCATCAAGTACAAATACAGGGTAAATTAAATCATTTACGCTAAGCTGGTTTTCAGCCATTAAGCGGCGAGAAAAGTCGCTGCGGCGCATTCTGCGCATGCGAGTATATGGGAAAAGGTCTAATCCTGATTGGGCCATGTTAATATGCTCCTACTGTGGTAATGGAAAAGTAATTACTTGATTACGGCCATGCTGCTTTGCGTAATAAAGTGCTTTGTCGGCGCACTCAGTAAAAATTTGAGGGTTGCTAACATCATCAGCAATACTGGTGTATACACCAGCGCTAATAGTAAATTGAATATCATTATTGGCAACCGTTACTGTACTTACTGAGATATCAGCTCGTATTTTTTCAGCTATGTCTTGTGCGCCTTCACTAGGGGTATTAGGTAATAGCACAACAAATTCTTCACCGCCATAACGGGCAACTTCATCGAGTGGTCGTTTTAAATGGTCTTTTATAAGGTCAGACACTGCTTTAATAACTTGATCGCCAATGATATGGCCGTACGTGTCGTTGATATTTTTAAATCGATCTATATCAAGCATAACAATGCTAAGCGGCGTTTGTTCTCGACGAGAGCGACGAAGCTCCATTACCAGTTTTTTATCAAAAAAGCGTCTGTTTTTTATTCCAGTCAATGCGTCTTCAGTATTTAGTAACTCAAGTGAGCGGTTTTTTTCTTCAAGCTCTCTAAGCGTCACTTGTAATTCAAAGGTGCGCTCGTCCACCTGAGATTCAAGTTCTTGGCGAGTTTTTTCTTGTAATTTTAAGCGCTCTTTAAGTAGTGTATCTTGTGCTGTGTTTTCAGCAATCAAGGTTTGTTGAGCAATCACTTCTTCATCGCGTTGTAAAATAAATAACTTCATTACGCTGTAGCATAAGCAAAAAGTGCAACCAAAAAAGCATGCAAATACAAATGCGAGCGTACTTCTGTCAAAGGCGTATAGGCCCATTACTGCAACAGTAAAATAAAGCATTACCACCAAGAAAAAAACCAATACAAGTAATAGTGCTTTGTTTGGTTTAGAAGGCGTTAAACGCACGCACATAAACGTAGTTACAATATAAAAGCCTAAAACGATTGGAGTAGTGATTAAACAAAATAATGTAACTATGTTGTTTGGAAGTAGCCAAATAAATAATAACGAAATGGCTAAAGCGTTAACTACAACTTTTTGAATAGTTAGCAGAAGAGAGGGCCTGGGATGGCAAACTTGCTTCTGCAAAGGCAAAAACAATAAAGTGATAAGCATAAGTAATATAGGGGTCATAACTTGCTGTAATGCAGGCAAATTAGGATGAACGTACCTTAAGCCAAAACCACAAAGGTAGGCTAATACACTACCTAATGTGAGAGATATAACCCCAGCATAAACAAAATAACCTTTACGTGAAAAACCATATAAAACTATGCAACTGACACCCAAAGAAAATATAAAACCAATCAATAAGCCATAGAGTAAATTGAGTTTTCCTTTGTGTGCCAAATAAGCTTCTGGTTGCCACAGTGTTAAAGGGACTCGCAAGCCTGAACTATTCGCCACTTTCATTATAATAAACGTTTCGCTATTTGCAGGGCTGAGCAGTTTAACTAATAAAGATTCACTTTTAATTGTGCGCTTATATAAGGGGTAGGCATCACCAATTTGAGTATAAGAAAGTAATTGCGAGTTATGTAATTGATATACTTGAACGTCGTTTAGCAAAGGATTGTTTAGTGACAATATTTGCTCAGTATTATAACTAAGTGTATTTTTTATTTTAAATTTTATCCATACAGGACGCTGCTCTAGTCCTAAATTAAGGGGTTTTGCTGTGTTTTTTTGCCACTGTATATGGCTACTTTGTTGTGCACTTAATAGCGACGTTGGTTCAAAAGAGTAATACAGGTTATTAATGTTTTGAGAGTTAAAATCGTGTTTTATTATTACTGGGTTTGCGAAACAGCAAAAAGTGCAAAGGAATACTAATAGGCTTAAAAGTGCCTTTGCATAGGCCATTAACGATCTTCTAAACCAAAAACACGGTGAAAGTTTTCTGTAGTTTTACGGGCCACAACTTCTTCATCTATTTGATAAAGTTGTGCAACCGTTTGACAGATATAAGGAAGCAGGGCAGGTTCATTTTTACGTGATTTAGGTTTTGGTTTAACTGTTCGTGGAATTAAAAATGGTGCATCAGTTTCTATTAATAATCGATCTAGAGGAATGCTAGGCACTAGCTGTTGTAAATCTTTTCCACGCCTTTCATCACATACCCAACCCGTTATACCAATATATAGACCTAAATCTAAATATTGCTTTAGAGCTGCTGAGTTACCCGTAAAGCAGTGGAGTATACCGCGAATACTAAACTCTTTTAAAATACTTAGCATGTCGTCACTTGCATCACGTTCATGCAAGTAAACAGGTAAATCTAATTTCTCTGCAAGTGCTAATTGGCGCCTAAAAACACTACGCTGTACATCGCGAGGCGAAAAGTCGCGGTTATAATCAAGGCCGCACTCACCAATAGCAATAACATGCTTATTATTTGCAAGTACAGTTAGTTGTGCTTCTAGTTCATTAGTGGCTGATTTTGCATCATGTGGGTGGATACCCGCCGTAGAATATTGAAGATGCTTTGTTGCAAGTTCAAGTGATTGCTGACTGCTTGCAATATCACAACCAATAATAAGCATATTTGTAACACCCGCTTCATTGGCACGGGTAATTACATCGTGATGCTGCTCATCAAATTGATGATTAGTTAAGTTAACTCCAGCATCAATTAATGTATATGACATTACTTAGTACGTTTAACGCGAATAGAGCGGTTTTCACCGTCAATTTTAAGTAAAAATGAGTTAAAAACACCACGGCTAATTACAATCGTATCGTTCTTTTTCAAGCGCATGCTGTCAGAGCCAATTTGACGCCATTGTTGACCGTTATCTAGCGAAATAATTAACTCGCCGTAAGCAGCTTCTTCAACTGAAGCAACCATCGCTTTAATTTCAGCGTCTTTTTCTGTCTGTGATTTTTTGTACTCTAACCCAAACTCATCAGCTGTTTTTTTCACTTCTGTTGGTGTTGTGGCTACTGCCTGAGGTACATTATTAGCTGTTGGTGGTGTGAGCGTTTTTGTTACTGATGGCTTAACCAGTGACTTACCCGCGATGGTATTATCGTAACAAAGTAAGCGGTTAAAATCGTTTTCAATAAAGCTACATGCTTGTAACGCTTGAGTATTAAACTCTGTTTGCGCAGCAAAAGTCGGTGCGCTTAATAAAACCAATAGTGAGAGTAGTTGTTTTTTCATTTTATTCCTCAGATTCTTTTTGTGGTTTAGCGGTATAAAACTTTGCTAAAATTAGACCTAGCTCAAACAGAAGAAGCATCGGAAATGCTAACAATGTTTGTGATAATACATCAGGCGGTGTTAAAAACATCGCGACTACAAAAACACCCACTACGATATAAGGGCGCTTTTCTTTTAAGCTTTTTGTTGTTGTTGCACCACTCCAGCATAGCAACATAATAGCCACTGGAATTTCGAAAGCGACGCCAAATGCAAAAAACAACTTTAATACAAATCCTAGATAACTACTTATGTCAGGTGCAAGGGTCATCATTTCGGGACCGGTACTTGTAAAAAACCCTAAAATAATTGGCAGAACTACAAAGTAACAAAAGGCTATGCCGCCATAAAATAATATTATACTTGAGGCGAGAATAGGCATGAGCATTTTCTTTTCGTGCTGATATAAACCCGGCGCTATAAACCCCCAAACTTGATGCAATATCCATGGAATCGACGCAAATAAAGCGACAAATAAAGTAAGTTTGAAAGGTGCAAAAAAGGGAGCTGTTACATCGGTTGCAATCATGGTTGCCGTACTTGGCAAATGCGAGACTAACGGCTGTGCAACAAAAGCATAAATATCATTTGCAAAATATACTATGGCAATAAAAATAACAAAAATGCTTAGTAGCGCTTTTATTAGCCGATCACGCAACTCAATTAAATGAGCTACAAACCCTGATTTTACTTCCTCAGCCATTATTTTTTATACCATGTAGTAAGTTGACCACAAAGTGAGAAATAAATTTCACTTTTTCTCATCAAGTTGTTGGTTATTTGATGTATCAGATTGTTGTTTTTTGTAGCTGTGAGTAACTGATTCAGCCGCTTTTTGTAGCTCTGTTAGTGAGCTTTGTAACTCAGGGCTTAAATCTTTTAATTCTTGCTGTTCTGCTTTTTTAAGGTTTTCGTGCAGCTCATGGATGCGAAGCTCTTCACTTACTTCGGCTTTTACTGAGTTGGCAAGTGATTTAGCGGTTTTAACCCATTTACTCACTGTTCTAATCGCAACAGGTAAGCGCTCAGGGCCGAGCACCACTAAACCAACAATAAAAATAACAACAAGTTCCCACATGCCCATACTAATTAAACCTTATTGTTATCTTTGTTTTTTTCAGTATCGGTTGAGTTGTCAGCAGTGTTTTTTTCTGATTGTTGAATTTGCTCGGATTTCTCTTTCTCGCTCATTTGATCATCTGACATTGCTTTTTTGAAGCCCTTTACAGCGCCCCCAATATCGCCACCCATACCGCGTAGTTTTTTTGTGCCAAAAAGTAAAACTATGATCGCTAAAACAATTAATAATTGCCAAATACTAATACCACCAAAACCCATGGTTTTCTCCAATATATAAAACGGTTAAATGTTTATTTTAAATACTAATTATACGCTCACTAGCGCAAATAGCACCCAGTTTATGCGCTGCGCCATGCCGCTATAAAGCTAATAGCCGATAAGCTTATTGCAAGACTTGCAGCTATTAAATCGTGCTGTAAATAACAAAGTGTTGCCATAATCATTGTAGCACTACCAAATAAACTCAATATTAAAGGTTTATGAGATACCTTTTGTTCTTGCGGTTGAATGTGTGGTGCACGCTTTAAATTTTGGTAAATTAGATCCGGTAACTCGGGCATTTTTTCAGCCCAAAATGGCAAGTTAGCATACATTTGCTTCAGTACTGATAGCGGTCCAACTTGTTGCTTTACCCAGTCTTCTAAAAAGGGCTTAGCTGTTTTCCATAAGTCGAGTTGTGGGTATAGCTGACGCCCCAATCCTTCAACGTATAATAAAGTTTTTTGTAGTAATACTAATTGCGGCTGTACCTGCATGTTAAAACGACGTGCAGTATTAAATAGATTTACGAGTACGTGCCCAAATGAAATTTCAGCCAAAGGTTTATTAAATATAGGCTCGCAAACTGTGCGAATCGCAAATTCAAATTCTTCAATGCTAGTATCTGGTGGTACCCAACCAGAATCAACGTGTAGTTGTGCAACTTGGCGATAATCACGATTAAAAAAGGCGATAAAGTTTTCAGCTAAATAGCGTTTATCTTCTTTGCTTAACGTACCAACAATACCGCAATCAATACCGATATACATTGGGTTTTCAGGGTGCTCTCGAGAGACGAAAATATTACCCGGATGCATGTCGGCATGAAAAAAACTGTCTCTAAACACCTGCGTAAAAAACACTTCTACGCCACGCTCAGCAAGTAATTTCATATTAGTGTTTTGCGCCATAAGTGCATCGGTATCAGAGACGGGTATGCCGTAAATACGCTCCATCACCAGCACATTGCTACGGCTGTAATCACTGTAAACTGCAGGGATGTATAATGAATCAGAGCCTTCAAAATTGCGTTTTAGTTGAATGCCGTTGGCACCTTCTCGCATTAAGTCGAGCTCGTCTAGGAGTGTTTTCTTATATTCTTTAACTACTTCTACAGGACGCAGGCGTTTTGATTCGTTATGTACTTTTGCAAGTACCTTTGCGAGCTTTTCCATTAGCGCTAAATCGGCATTAATTTGCTCATAAATATTGGGTCTAATAACCTTAATTACGACATCTTGCTCAATACTCTGCTCATCAATAAGTTTTGCTGTATGTACTTGCGCTATAGATGCAGAGGCCAGTGGAGTTTGTGAAAACTCACTAAATAATTCACTTATATCGTTAATTTCGAGCGCTTTTTCTATTATTTTTTGTGCAAGTTCGCCTTCAAATGGTTGAACTTGATCTTGCAAAAACGCAAGCTCTAAAGCGATATCATGAGGGAGTAAATCACGACGAGTAGAGAGCATTTGACCAAATTTGATCCAAACAGGACCCAGCTCTTGTAATGCTAAACGTAAACGTAGCCCCGCCGGTTTTTCTTTGTGCTGATTACGCAGCCAAAATAAACTACCACGGGCTATTTTACCAAACCAAGGCACTTTATGCTTTGGAATTAGCTCGTCTAGTCCATAGCTAAGTAACGTTTTGGTGATGTTATACAAACGTGCAGTCGACACAAAAAATCCTTAGCGGGTGTTTGAAGGTAAAAAAGAATTTAAGAGGGCGTTAATGCGTTGCTCAACGGCAGCGACTTGTCCTTTGAGTTCTCTATTTTTTTGTTTAAATCGCTCAAGTTCTAATGGATGAATAGTAATTGCGAGCTCATCTTGGCATAAACTTGTAAGCATGGTACTTATTTTAGTATTGGTTTTGCTGCTCTTTTGTTTTAGTTCTTTTAAGTGCAGGTATAACTGCTGAGCGGGTGCATCGCCAATGTATTTAGAAAGTTGTTCAGGCCAATCAATATCAATACCTGAAAATGCATTGCTATAAGTTTGCGCAATATTTAAATCGCCTTGTAAGTCGAGCTTATCTTGGCGAATTAATTGGGTAAGCATTGCAGGGTTTTTGAGCGCTAAAAGTGTTTCTATATCTGCGCTGATCATACAATCTGCGTTTTCATTGCTTTGAGCACTGTATAAGTGTAATTGATCAGCACTATAAACGAGTTGGATGCTTTGTTGCCAATCTCTTATTTCAACCACTAAGCGCTTATGTTTAACGGCGTTTAGCTTTTGAGATAATTGTGGGTCAAGGCTAAGCGCTTGATTTAGTACACGCTCAATAAGCGAAAGTACAAAATTAGGTAACATAAAAAACTCAGATGACATTGCACCATTATTGCTTTTTGTTATTTTTTCAAGCGCCATAACTGCTAGCCTTAATATTTAAAACCACGATGCAGTGCAACAATTCCGCCTGTGAGGTTTTGGTATGTTGTTTGTTCAAAGCCCGCATCTTCCATCATCGCTTTTAATGTGTCTTGATCTGGATGCATACGAATAGACTCAGCTAAATACTTGTACGATTCACTGTCGTTAGCAACTAGCTTACCCATTGTTGGCAATAAATTAAATGAGTAAAAATCGTAAGCTTTACTAAGTACGTCATGCTCTGGTTTTGAAAACTCTAAAACAAGTAATCTGCCACCTGGCTTTAAAATACGGTACATAGAGCGTAATGCTTTGTCTTTATCGGTAACGTTACGTAAGCCAAAGGCAATAGTGATCACATCAAAGCTATTATCTGGAAATGGCAGCATTTCAGCATTCATTTGTACGTAGTCAATATTGCCTACTAAGCCAAGATTGTGTAGTTTTTCACGACCAACCTTAAGCATAGATGAATTTATATCGCCCAAAACAACTTGACCGGTCTCGCCAACTAGTTGACTAAATTTTGCCGTTAAGTCGCCAGTGCCGCCGGCTAAATCGAGTACATGATGGCCTTTACGAACACCTGAGCTTGCAATAGTTTGACGTTTCCATAAACGATGCACACCAAAAGACATTAAATCATTCATTACATCGTATTTTGCAGCTACTGAGTGAAATACATCAGCAACCATAGAAGCTTTATCGCCCTCGGCTACTGTTTTATAACCAAAATGCGTGGTCTTTTGTTCGGTTTCGTTCATGACTAATCTCTATCGTGACAATAGAGGTTAGTGTACTTTATTGTACGCAGTAGGTGCAATTTGAATATGATTTATCAGGTAATTTATTGCCCTGCAGTGTAGCTACTTTGCCCTAATGACCGCGCTTTAAAAGCCGCATGAGACGCTTTTTTAGCTAACTGGTTAAAATCATCTTCTTGTAGATGTTGAGCAATTCCTAGAGATAAGCCAATACTAGGTAACTTAATCCCTGTTTTTGAACTAACAAAGCGAAGCTTTTCGACTCCATTTCGGACTTTTTCAGCTATAACATTGGCTGTTTCTGGGTCTATATCGGCGAGTAAAACAGTAAATTGATCTTTAGCTGTGCGGCCAGGCAAGCCACTTTGAAAAACATATTTTTGCACTTGTTTAGCTACTTTATTCAAAATAACTTCACCAATTATATCACCGTAATTTTCAGTAAAGTGATCAAGGTTATCTATTTGAATCGCAATGGCGCAAATAGACTTTTTTTGATTAGTCCATACTTGAGTTTGTTGCGTTAAATAATGGCGTTTATAAAGCCCTGTTTGGCTATCAATAATATGTTGTTTACGAAGTTGATTTAGCTGCTTTTTTGTTTTTTCGTGTAGTTGTTTGGTTTTACTTAGTTCTTGCTTAAATTGCTTGTGTTGATTTAGTAATTCGGCGGTTTGATTATGAAGTACTTCAAGCGCTTGACGGCTTTGTTCTATGTTGTTCTCATCTAGTGAATGTACGCATTCGCTCACCTGACCCGCAAAGCGAATTATCTGTTTTTCAGTAGCTTGAGAGTTTTGAGAAAGTGAACTTATAACACCATCAACATTTTGAATCATGTTGACTTGCTCTGTGTGACCGGTATTTAAAAATTCAGCATGGAGCTGTTCAATTAAAACACTGTCTATATTATCTTCAACCGCAATAGCGCGGTCTAAGGCTTTGTTCAGCTCAAGGTTAGTTTGGCTAGTATAGGTATAAACAACTTGATAATTGAGCGGCGTAGGAGAAAGTGCATAGCGCTCTAAAAACACACACACTTTAGTCATCTTCTCTTGTGCAATAGCCATGGAATCATGGAACATCATTTTAAATACCAACTAAGTACGCATAAGTGCAAATTTTAAAATATCTCATTCCATGAGGCGGTTATGCGTCCGAGCTTTTTATTATTTTTTTATACAGTAATCATTATCCGCGCTATTTAAAAGCAAAAACGATAGTTAGGGAACTTAAATTTTACTTTAGCAGCCCAATCGCTGTTTTTCTCATCAATTCGGCTGGTTTTTACTTCTGTTAACGTATGTAGCATTATTTCAATATGCTAGTTTGTCTCATTTACTTGCTATTTCTTTAGCCTACGATAGTTTTATGCAATCTATTGCATCATCAAGTTAAATAATAATGAATCTTTTTTTACCAAAAACGCTTCGCCAAACGCTTCTTGGCATAACTGCTTTATGTTCGTTAAGTGCATGTCAAATAACCACACCCAATGCGGATGAGCAGTTTACTCAAGTAGCACAATCTATTGTTCAATATAGAGAAAGTATAAATCCTTATAGCAGTTCAAAAGGGGTTGATGGCTATTTACTTGCCAATTTATCGCCAGAATTTTTAGCAAAGCAGTACAAAAGTAATACTCAATTATTAGCAGACTTAGATGCCGTAGATGCAACTAAGCTTAGTGACGAAAATCAAATTAACTTAAGTATTATTCGTGCTCAGGTGCAAAATAGCGTTGACGAATATGTGTTTAATGCGCATTACATGCCGCTTACATCTGAGTATGGTTTTCACTCCGGTCTGTCGTACATCGTTAACAGTTCTCAATATAAAAAAGAGCAAGATTTAGAGACATACCTTGCACGTTTAGCACAAATCCCCCGCTTTTTTGAGCAAAATATATATTGGATGAAAAAAGGGCTCGAAACAGGTCTCACCCAACCAAAAGCAGTTTTAGAAGGATACGAAGACTCCATAAGTACTTATATTGTTGATGATGTAACTCAATCAGAATTTTATAAACCGTTTTTAGCTAACACTGCCAGTTTAAGTGAGAGTGACTTTTATGCACTTCAACAGCAAGCTAAAGTTGTTTTAAAAAATAAAGTAATACCAGCATATAAAGCCTACCTAACGTTTTTTACTGAGCAATACCAACCGGGCGCCCGCACAAGTATTGGTATTTCAGAAACCCCTAATGGCAAAGCTTTTTATAAAAACCGTGCTAAGCATTACACCACTACCGACATGACACCAAAAGAGATCCACGAGCTAGGCTTAAAAGAAGTTGCTCGCATTCGAGGTGAAATGGAAGCTGTAATAAAAGAAGTTGGTTTTAAAGGCTCATTTGCTGAGTTTATTCACTTTTTACGTACCGACCCACAGTTTTACGCAACAACACCTGAGCAACTTTTGAAAGAAGCATCTTACATTGCTAAAAAAATGGATGCACAGCTGCCTAAGTTATTTCATACCTTACCGCGCAAACCTTATGGCGTGGCACCGGTACCCGCAAGTATTGCCCCTAAATACACAACAGGTCGGTATTCTGGCTCTAATCGAGATGATGAAGCTGGATACTACTGGGTAAATACTTACGCTTTAGATAAGCGCCCTTTGTATGTTTTAGAAGCATTAACATTGCACGAAGCAGTGCCAGGTCATCATTTACAAATATCACTTAATGCAGAGCTTGAAAATTTGCCGAGCTATCGTCGTGATGCTTACCTTTCGGCATTTGGCGAAGGTTGGGGGCTTTACTCTGAATATTTAGGTTTAGAGGCAGGCTTTTATCAAGACCCATATAGCCGTTTTGGTCGCTTAACTTATGAAATGTGGCGAGCAGCACGTTTGGTTGTTGATACAGGGATGCACATGTATGGCTGGAGCCGCGAGCGAGCTATGAACTTTATGAGCGAGAACACCGCGCTTTCGCTGCATAATGTTAAAACAGAAACTGACCGTTATATATCTTGGCCAGCTCAGGCACTGTCATACAAAATTGGTGAGTTAACTATTAAACGTTTACGTGTTGAAGCAGAGCAAGCGCTTGGACCAAATTTTGATATTCGCGAATTTCATCATCAGGTTCTTCGCCATGGTTCAGTGCCCTTGTCAGTATTAGAAACACAGGTACGTTTATATATAAAAAATGAGTTAACTAAGCTGCAAAATTAGCTTTGTAGGGCTTATAAACCTTGAACAAACAAAGGTGTTGTGTCATTTTGACCGCAACACCTTTTTTATACCACAGACCTAGTAATGTAGTTTATTTTAGCGACTCCAATCGTCAAAATATTCACATACTACGCAATAGGTATTATCTAAAAATATAGCCATCAAGGGGCCTTAGATGAGCAATTTCATTATGTTTAGTATTGACGTATTTGCGAGTATTTTTATTATCGCACTTGGGTTAATTGTGCTTACTGTTATTATTTTTTACTTTCGCGATATAACACAAACAAAACATGCTATTAGGCGTAACTACCCAGTAATTGGCCGCTTTCGATATTTTTTTGAACGCCAAGGTGAATTTTTCAGACAATACTTTTTTGCTCTCGATCGAGAAGAAATGCCATTTAACCGCGCTGAGCGCAGTTGGGTTTACCGCGCAGCAAAAGATGTCGATCGCACCGCTGCATTTGGTTCAACACAAAGCTTAGAAGTGACGGGTACGGTTATGTTTATGAACTGTGCTTTTCCTACTTTAGATGAAGAAGCACTCGACCCGAGTAATGTTACTTTAGGTCCGTATTGTAAAACACCTTACACCACTAATTCGTTATTTAATGTGTCGGGCATGAGCTTTGGTGCGCTTTCAAAGCCTGCTGTGCGCGCTTTATCAAAAGGTGCTAAATTAGCGGGTTGCTGGATGAACACAGGTGAAGGGGGCTTAAGCCCTTACCACCTTGAAGGTGGCGCCGATTTGGTATTTCAAATTGGTACAGCTAAATATGGTGCCCGAGACGAGCATGGAAACTTAAGCACCGAAAAACTTAAAGAAATAGCAGCTCACGAACAAGTCAAAATGTTCGAGCTAAAAATGAGCCAAGGTGCAAAACCAGGTAAAGGCGGTATGTTACCAGGGCGCAAAGTTAACGCCGAAATAGCTAAAATTAGGGGTATTCCAGAAGGGCAAGATTCGATTAGCCCAAATGGACACCCTGAAATCAAAAACCCAGCCGACATTCTCGATATGATTGCCACTGTACGTAATGCCACAGGAAAACCAACAGGCTTTAAAGCCGTTATTGGTGATTACACCTGGTTAGAAACGTTATTTGCAGAAATAAATCATCGTGGCATTGAGTCGGCACCCGATTTTATAACAATTGATAGTGCTGATGGTGGTACGGGGGCTGCACCGCAGCCGCTTATGGATTCGGTGGGTTTACCTCTTCGCGAAAGCTTGCCGCTTGTAGTTAATATGCTTGAAAAGCACGGGCTTCGAGATCGCGTGAAAATTATTGCATCGGGTAAATTAATCGTTCCTTCAAAGGTTGCATGGGCATTAGCGCTTGGTGCTGATTTTGTTGTCTCGGCTCGTGGTCATATGTTTGCACTGGGCTGTATTCAGGCAATGCAATGTAATAAAGATACCTGTCCAACCGGGATCACTACGCATAACGAGCGTTTGCAACGCGGCTTAAATGTAGCTGATAAAGCGCAACGAGTAGCTAACTATAATAAATACATTCATTACGGAGCCGGTTTAATTGCTCACTCATGCGGTGTAACAAGTGCACGAGAGTTGGCTCGTAAGCATGTACGTATAGTGCAAGAAAGTGGGCTTTCAGAGCCGCTTGATAAAATTTATGAAAACTACAAGTAAGTTTTAACTAACTAGAAGGCGCTTATAGCGCCTTTTTTAATGCTTGTTAGTTTAATTGGCTTATTAATAAACTAAAGAATGCTTCTTTGTTGTTGCATGTTTGTGCATTTAAAATAAGTTGCTCGCCTAGTGCTAATGTTTGTTTTTGCACTGTAAGGCGCGCATTGTCATCACTAATACTATCTATATCGCTTACGTGCGCAAGCCCAATAGTACGCCTAATTAACTCAGCACCACAGTAACCAACAGCATCTTGCAATACGTTTTTCATAAAGTATTGCGCATAGCCTACTGGCGCTAGTGATTCATCTGTTGTTTTAGTGCGTATTAATTCAAGCCATTGCTGCTCAAATAAACTATAGGTGTCTACGATACAGCTAAGTAAATGTGTTTGGTAATTACGACGTGCTACAAAGTCATCAATATGCCCTGCTTGTGCGCAGTAATTCAATAGCAAATTACCAATAAAAGAGCCAATATCGAACCCAATAGGCCCAAAAAAGCCAAACTCTGGGTCAATCATCTTTGTATTATTACAATCAACAAAAATGCTACCGCTGTGCATATCACCATGAAGTAATGTTTGCGGGTTAGATAAAAAATTAGCTTTTAGTTTTGCTATTTCTAACTTCAATGCGTTGTTTTTTTGTATTGCGTCAACTTCGTTTTGTAGTTGCTTTGGGTAGTTATTGCGTTCGTGCTCAATGTACGGATCGCTAAAAAATAAGTCTTCAGTGATTTGGCAAAGCTCAGGATTAGTAAATTGGCTAACGAGTGCTTTTTTAGTTTGCGCGGTTAAGTAAAAATCTGAATTATAAAAGCCGGTGTGGCTTAAGTAGGTCGCTACGTGCTGCGCTAATTTAGGGAATTGCTCTGCATTATTTTGTGCAGTACGCAATATTTGTAAATTACCTAAATCTTCTAAAATAGTCAGCGCTTGCATTTCACTATAATGTAAAACATTAGCAGTATAAGTAGGGCAAATAGCACCATGGTTAAGTAAAACTTGTGCTTCTATACGGGCTCTATCAAGCGTTAATGGCCACGACTGACCCACGCAACGCGCGTAAGGCAGAGCTTGCTTTAAAATAACACTATTGTTTTGCTCATCAGTAATTCTAAATACTAAATTAAGATTGCCATCACCAAACTCATATGCCGATAAGGTTTGTCCGGAATCAAAAAAATTACATTGTTTAGATTCAATTAATGTCGATACGTAATCGATAGCGCGCTGTGCATTAAAAGCAACATAGTTAGTCATGGTTTAAATCTCAAAAATCAGCTTTTAAGCATTCTATACTTTTAAATGTTTAGATGTCTACAAGTCTAACTTGAGAGTTATTCAAAGTGGTGTAAAATAACGTTACGCATTTTTAATACCTTAAGCATTATGCAAAACTTAATCGCAAGCAGTTTAAAATATGAAAACGGGTCGCTTAGTGTGCTCGACCAATATTTACTACCTCACCAGCAGGTATGGCATCAGTGCCATGATGTAGAAACCATGAAAGAGCTGATCATTAACTTAAAAGTGCGTGGAGCCCCACTAATTGGCTTAGGCGCGAGCTTGTTAGTGGCGTATTTAGCTGAGCAAGGGTTAGTGAAAAGTGAGCTTGAAAAAGCAATCAATGAACTAGAAGCCACTCGTCCAACGGCGGTTAATTTAATGCATTGTATGGCGGCATTGCGAAAAGCTTTAACGCAAAGCGATTATGTTGCCGGTATTGTTAGTACTGCTGAGCGGTTGTTTATTGAAGATATTGAGCTGTGTGAACGAATGGCAAATCGTGGTGCCGAGCTTATAAATAGTGGCGACAACATATTAACTCATTGTAATACAGGGGCGCTTGCAACCGCTGGTATTGGTACTGCACTAGGTGTTATTTACAAAGCGCAGCAAAAATATGGCAACGTACATGTGTGGGTTGATGAAACACGACCATTATTACAAGGCGGTCGCTTAACTGCCTTTGAGCTTGAGCGCTGGAAAATTCCGTACACATTAATTTGCGATAATATGGCGGCAAGTTTAATGGCTGCAGGTAAGGTGGATAAAATAGTAGTAGGGGCTGATCGTATTGCTGCCAATGGTGATTTTGCTAATAAAGTGGGCACCTATAATTTAGCCGTACTTGCGTATTTTCATAACATTCCATTTTATGTAGTTGCGCCTATTACCACGCTTGATACCAACACCGCTTGTGGTAATGATATAGAAATAGAGCAACGTAATCCTCAAGAAGTGCGCGGAGTTAGCGGTAGCTTTGGCGAGGCTTTATGGGCGCCCATCAATGCTAATGTATATAACCCTGCATTTGATATAACGCCGGCAAAACTGGTCACAGGATGGGTGTTAGATACAGGTGTGTATAACCAAAGTCAGGTTGAAAATGGCGATCTCATAAAGCTTAAGTAGCTTCGCGATGTTTTGGTCCACGTTATGTTTATCAGTGTGGACCAAGGTTTTGAATGGCTAACTTACGATAATAGCGGAAATTGCTCTGCAATAGACGAGGCAGTGCTTTTTGCCACCCAGCCTTCTGTATTGTTAAATAAGCGAATGGCAGTAAACTCAGGGTCGCTTCCCATATCAAACCAATGCGGGGTAAGTTCAGGCACTGAAATTAAATCGCCTTGTTGGCAAAGTACCTGGTAAACCTTATTGCCTAAATGCAGGCAAAATAGCCCTTGGCCTTTTACAAAAAAACGTACTTCGTCTTCACTATGAGTATGTTCAAATAAAAACTTTTTGCGCAGCTCTGATGCGCCAAGATTACCTTTAGCTAGAGATATAACGTCTACTGTTTGATAGCCATTTTCGGTTTTTAACCGATCTATATCGTTTTTGTACGCACTAATAATTTGCTCGTGGGTGGTGTGCTCATTAATATCTGCATTTGCTTGCCACTGTTCAAAACGTACGTTTACTTTAGCTAGTTGCTTTGTAATATCATCAGCATTTGATGTGCTTACAAGTGCTTTGCTTGCATCGTTGTCAGCATATATTGTTAATTGGCTCATACTAATTGCTCCAATTTAAATTGGCTAAAGTCATTAATATAAGGGTGTGCTTTAGTGCTTGCTTGCCCATCACGAATTAAATGTAGTGTTTTTAAGCCCGCAGCTTGCGCGGCATCAAGCTCACTGGCTACATCACTTAAAAAGAGTATTTCTGCTGCTTTAAACGGTAACAGCTCAACAATGGTGTTATAGGCTATTTGCTCTTGTTTTGCGCCAACTTTGGTGTCAAAAAAGTCAGTAAACAAGCTGCGAATGTCATCATAATCACTGTATTTAAAAAGTAGCTGCTGCGCTTTTACTGACCCTGACGAATACACATATAAAGCTATATCGTTGTTGTACTGAGCTTGTAAAAAATCAAATGCATCTGGGTATAAATGACCTTTAAAATCACCGTGTTCATACCCTGTTTGCCAAATCAAGCCTTGTAACTGCTTAAGTGGAGTGATTTTTTTATCTTCATCAATCCAGGTAAGTAAAGTGCTAATGACTTCTTCAATATCGGCGTTTGGCTTTTCGATAAGGGCTTTTACGGCACTAATTTGCTCAGCTACATCTGGCTTATTAGCATTGGCACGTACAAAGGTAGGTAACTGTTTTGCTGCGTAAGGAAACAACACCTCTTTAACAAACGAGATACGGGTTATTGTGCCTTCGATGTCGGTTAAAATGGCTTTAATCATTTAGTTACTCCCGCTTGAATACCTATTATTTTTAGGCGCTCTAGTTCGCAGCTAAATAAAAACTCTAAGGCTTCTAGGTGGCGACGAACTTCATCAATATTACGTCCTACCGCATATAAACCATGACCACGTATCAGTACGCCGTGCTCTATAGGCGTGTGTAAATGATGGTCACTGACCAGTAGGCTTAATCGATCAATATCTTGATCGTTATCGAAAATAGGAATGCTCAGCGTTTCTAAATGCGAAGTAAAGCCGCTCAGTGCTTTTTGCATTTCATAGCCTGTTAAATCAAGCTGATGCCCTTGGGTAATTTGCGACAGTACGGTAGCGGCTACAGAGTGAGTATGCAAAACACACTGCGCATCAGGTATTAGCTGATACAAACTTAGGTGTAATTGTGTTTCTGCCGATGGTTTTACAGCTCCTGCTAGGCGCTCGCCTTGGTGATCTAATTGCAAAAAATGCTCTTGCGTCAGTGAGCCTTTATCGTGCCCACTTGCTGTAACAACAAAGCCAGTGCTAGTACGAGCTGAAAAGTTTCCGCCTGTTGCGGGTACCCAGCCTTTTTGGCTAACCCATTTTCCGGCTTCAATAAGTTGTGAAATAGCGGTATTGTTTTGCATACATTCCTCACTAATGAGCGTAAAGTTAATTGTTTTTAGACGGCTATACTTCTGTTTTAAGCAATGATAGCATCGCTTTAAGCGCAAAACCATCATTAAGGGCATCACGTGTTTGAAAGTAAATTACCAAATTTAGGCGTTAGTATATTTAGCCAAATGAGTGGGTTGGCTAATGAGTTTTCGGCAATTAATCTCTCTCAAGGCTTTCCTGAGTTTGATGCTCCTGATCTTTTAAAAACGCAGTTAAATTATTATGTGCAGCAGGGCGTTAATCAATATTCACCTTCAAGTGGTGTACCACGATTACAGCAACAAATTGCTGATTTAGCAAAGCGCAAATATGCAGCTGATATAAACGCAGCTGATCAAGTGACTGTTACCTCGGGTGCAACAGAGGCATTGTTTGTGGCTATTCAAACAATTGTACGCCCAAATGATGAAGTGATTGTATTTGACCCTGCATATGACTCTTACCAACCGGCAATTGAACTCGCTGGTGGAAAGTCGGTACACATTGCTTTAAGTGCGCCAAATTACACCATTGATTGGCAAGTAGTAAGCCAAGCAATTACTAAAAATACCCGTGCAATTATTATAAATACGCCTCATAACCCAAGCGGTAAAATATTACAGCCACAAGATATAAAAGCGCTTAAAGAGTTAGTTGGTACTCACAATTTGTATGTAATAAGCGATGAGGTATATGAGCACATTACGTTTGATGAACAACCGCATTTAAGCGTATTACGCGATGATGAATTATTTGCCAAAAGCTTTGTTGTATCGAGTTTTGGTAAAACGTTTCACAGCACGGGCTGGAAAATGGGTTACTGTATTGCACCTGCCGATTTAGCTGTCGAATTTAGAAAAATTCATCAGTACGTTACGTTTTCAAGTTTTACCCCCGCACAGCATGCGCTTGCCGATATGCTCGAGCAGCAAGGTGAGCATATAGATGAGCTAAGCGGGTTTTATCAGCAAAAACGCGACTTATTAGCGAGTCATTTAAGTAACAGCCGTTTTAAAATTTTACCTAGCCAAGGCACTTACTTTTTATTGTTAGATTACAGCGATGTATCGGATTTAAACGATGTTGAATTTTGCCATTGGTTAGTTGAGCAAGCCGGTGTTGCGGCTATTCCGTTAAGTGTTTTTTATCAAAATCCACCAACCGACAAAGTAATTCGTTTATGCTTTGCTAAAAACGACAACACTCTCATAGAGGCTGCGCAAATATTATGTCAACTTTAACCATTACAGCATTGCAAAGCTCGCTTTATTGGCTTGATAAAGATGCTAATTTAGCCATGTTTAATAAGCAGCTTGAAGCAATTACGCATCAGCCCGATCTTATTTTACTGCCCGAAACATTCTCGACTGGCTTTGCCATTAATTTAGATTGTGCAGAGCCTGAAAACGGTAAAGTACTGACGTGGTTAAAGGCGCAGGCTCATAAACATGATGCGGTTATTGCGGGTTCGGTACTTGTTGCACAAGGCGATAAAAAAGCGAATCGGTTTTATTGGGTAAAACCCGATGGTGAGGTGAGTTATTACGATAAGCGCCATTTATTTCGCTTAGGCAGCGAGGGCGATTATGTTGTAGCAGGGCAAGCGCGCAAAGTTTTTGAAATCAATGGTTTTAAACTATTACCGCAGGTATGTTACGACCTGCGCTTTCCGGTATTTCAACGTAATAATAACGACTACGATGTAATGATAAACGTAGCAAATTGGCCTGCTGTACGCCGCCATATTTGGGATACGTTACTTATGGCGCGTGCAATGGAAAACCTATGTTACGTAGTAGGTGTTAATCGTGTGGGGGAAGACGGTAATGGTGTGGCGCACAATGGCGGTACCGCAGTATACGACTTCAAAGGCGATGCATTAACTAAAGCGCAAGATGACGCAGAGCAACTAGTTACTATAACACTTGAAAAAGCGCCACTGGATGAGTTTAAAGCAGCGTTTCCTGCCTATTTAGATGCAGACTCTTTTACATTAATATAAACACGTTAATTTAGCGCAGAGCCAATAAAGTGTTAAAATAGTCGCTGATATTTTTGTTGGCGGCTAATGTACATTATGAACACTTTAATCACTCCTGTAATTTTAGCAGGTGGCATAGGCTCTCGCTTGTGGCCGCTTTCTCGCCAAGCAATGCCTAAACAATTTTTACCACTACTAAATGAAAACATGTCATTGCTACAAAGTACGTTGGCGCGTGTTTCTAATGAGTTGTTTGATAATGCTATTTTAGTGTGTAACGAGCAGCACCGATTTATTGCCGCCGAGCAGGCTGAAAGCTCAATTCCTACTGCATTATTACTCGAACCTAAAGGTAAAAATACCGCGCCTGCCATCGCATTAGCCGCCCACTATGCGCTGCAAAATGGGATTACCGGCCCGCTATTAGTGATGCCTGCCGATCATCATATTAAAAACTTTGATGTATTAACGGCTAAGCTCCCTGAAGCTGTAAAACTTGCTGAGCAAGGAAAGCTAGTGACATTTTCTATTACTCCTACAGAGCCTCATACTGGCTATGGTTATATAAAACAAGGCGCGGCTATTGTTGGAACGGGTTGTTACGATGTTGCACAATTTAAAGAAAAGCCTGACGTAGATACAGCGAACCGCTATTTAGCTCAAGGTGGTTATAGCTGGAATAGCGGCATGTTTTTATTCACCCCTGCAGCCTATTTAAAAGAGCTCGAACGGTTTGCGCCAAAAATAGCAACGAGTGTCGCTGCAGCGGCGCAATTTACTAAAGATTTAGGGTTTACCCGCCCAAGCAACAGTGCGCTTGAACACTGCCCAAGCGATTCAATTGATTACGCCATTTTAGAGCGCAGTAATAACGTAGTTGTTATGCCTGTTGATTTAAAATGGAGTGATGTAGGTAGTTTTTCATCCCTTGATGCGCTTACAAAAAAAGATGAAAACGGTAATAGCTTAAATGCTAATTATATGGCTCAAAAAAGCACTAATAACTTAGTTATTAACGAGGCTGAACACACTATTGCTACGCTTGGAGTTAGCAATTTAGCAATTATTCATACTCATGATGCCACGTTAATTGCAAACCAAAATGAGCTAGATTCTCTGCCTTTGTTGCTTAAGCAAATTGCTACCACACAGGCTGATAAACTTAACCATCATCAAGTGGTTTTTCGCCCATGGGGGAATTACCGTACTTTGGTTGAAGGCACTGGCTTTAAAGTTAAAAAAATTACTGTTAACAGCGGTGCTAAGCTTTCGACGCAGCGCCATCAGCATCGTGCTGAACATTGGGTTGTGGTTTCGGGTATTGCAGATGTGTGTATTAATGAGCAAGCGTATACGCTAACGCATGACCAATCGTGTTATATCGCGGCTAAGCAAATTCATAGTTTGGCTAATAATCAAAAAGACCCGTTAATTGTCATTGAAGTGCAAACCGGTACTGTACTTGATGAAAGCGATATAGAGCGATTTGATGATAAATATGGAAGGGGTTAAAAATAAAATTCATGCCAAAAAGGACGTTTCAATATTAATGAGTAAAGTCATTTATAAAATCACACCTGACGTGAATCATTATCGAGTCATATTTCCTGATGATGAAACTTTATGTGAATCTGAGTTATGGAAACCTAATACTTCTACAAAAGAGTCTACACTGATAAATTTTAGTGCCCATTATAATAATGAAAAAGAGACGCCGATAGGTGATATGACAGCAATAAATTTACAGGGTCTTGCTATAAGGGATCATGTAGCAAATGAATTGGCAGAGATTTTTGAAGATTCGGGAGAGTTACTGCCTTTCCATGTCGGTGATGATAATTGGTACTTTTATAATGTCACTCGAAAAATAGAGGGTATATTAAATGTTGAGATGAGTACTTTTATGCTGCCAAGTTTAAATATCGGATTACAAAAAGCGGTGTTCAAAAAAGAAAAACTACCAAAGCATAGCTGCATATTTAAAATGCCAGAAGTCCGATTTGAAGGCACTTACGTTTTTGACTCTCGTGTAAATGATAAAGATATTACTTTAAACCTATTTTGTGCCTTGCAAGCCCATGGCTTTACTGGGCTTAGCTTTGAAGAGGTTGCGAGGTTTGATTAACCTAAAGTAAAATTTAAAAAACTTAAACGCTTTTTTAATTTCACTCTAACTGTCCTCGCACAAACTTTAAATATTGCTCTAAGCTGCGTTGCCACAGATCTAGCGCTTCATCAAGCATATCGTTATGTGGCTTTTTATCGAGTAAACGGCGCTCTATTTTTTTAAGCTCAATACCATAGCGATTAAAACCAAGTTGCAGAGCGGTACTTGCTTGGCGATGTAAAAGCTTAATGCATTGCTCTGGTTGTTGGTCAATAAGCTTTTGACAGCGAGTTAGCTTGTTGCGGGCTGAAAGCACAAATTCATTATAAATTGAAGACACTTCATCTTCACTAAATGAGCTGGTGAGTGTTTCGGCCGCTGTTTTGTCATACAAGGTATCAATAAGCTCTACTGCAATGCTCGCAGTTTGATTAGATTGAGAGTCACTAAGTGCTTGGCGAAGCTTTTCATGCTTAATAGGCTTGCCTACAATGTCTTTTATTCCTAATTCTAAATACTCTTTTACTTCGTCAGGGCTAAGGCTTGCAGTAAATGCGAGTACTGGCGTTCGTTGATTTTTATGATCAATGCGTTTTAGACGTTTAAGTACTTCTTGGCCTGTTAAATCAGGTAGGTTCATATCAAGCAAAACAACATCGAAGTGGTGAGCTTGCATGAGCTCTATGGCACTTTTCCCATCTTTTGCGAGCTTAATTTTGTGTTCATCGTCGGCCATAAATTCTATAGCAATTTTTTGATTTAAATCTAAATCTTCAACCAGTAATACATCAAGACCTGTTAAGTAATCTTTAGTTTGATGGCGCTGCTCTACAAGGCTTAATTCACCTAAAGTAAAAGTAACGGTAAAGCTAAATACACTACCAGTACCAAGCTGGCTGGCTATTTCGAGTCGGCTACTGAGCTTTTCAAGCAGGCGGCTAGTAATAGCTAAACCAAGGCCGGTTCCGCCTTTTTCTTTTCCTGCGCTACTTTGTACATAAGGTTCTGTTAAGTAGGCTATCTCGTCATTTTCTATACCTGGTCCTGAATCTTTGACACTAATTTTTATCGTGTGCTCAAGTTGTTTTTCTAATACTAAATCAACCTGAATTTTAACGGTTCCGTGATCTGTAAATTTAATAGCGTTACCGACTAAATTAATAATTATTTGTCTAAGTTTTTGTTGGTCGCAGTAATAACAGGCTTGCTCAGGAATATTATAGATAAGATCAAATTTTAGCTGCTTTTGCTCGGCCATTGGGCTTAGTAATAAACATAAATTATTAAGCCATGTTTTAAATTCTACATCTTCTTCGTAAAGCGCTTCGTCACTCTGATCTAGGCTCGCGTAATCAAGGACCTTATCTACCAACAAGTTAAGTGATTCGGCAGAATTTATAATTGCCTCGCAATAGGCTTTATTGCGGGTATCACTTGTTTGGTTCATAACAAGTTGGGCACTGCCTAAAATACCGTTTAGTGGGGTGCGAATTTCGTGGCTTATTGTTGATAAAAAGAGCCCGCGAATTTCTAAATCTTTTTGTGCTTTATCGGCGAGTTTATTGAGGTGCTGCTCTCTGCGCTCATTACATAATAACGCCATACCTGCAGCGTAAAACATGGGTGCAATTACGCCATTTAAAAATAGCAAAGAGCTAAACCAGCCGTTTACTAAAAGATTTTTTTGTTCAATGTTATCCATAAATAACGAGCGGCCAATAAAGCTCAAAGCAACAAGCGTTAAAATGGTTATGTATACAATGCTGCCATTAGGGTAGGGTTTGCGCGCGTACTTAATAAATATAAAGAGTAAAAAGCCGGCTTCTGCTATGTGCTGTATATCGGATGCAATCACTCTTTCGTGTAAAGATGGGTCAAAAAAGGTGTAATAGCCAAGCATTACAGTGCAAAAAGCAGTTACTGAGCAAAGTAATTTAAAACCAATACCGTGATAATTTAAAAACTGACTGAGCGATAAACAATGCACTATTGATGCGGCAAACATCATGCTACTAGCAGCGCTAATAATCACTAAATTATGTGTATCACCAACAAGCGTAAAACCAATAACAGAGCCTAATAGCAATATGGGATAAAAAATGCATAGCAGCGTGCCCGATATTTGTTTGTTTGTTCGCCATGTTAAAAAGTTAAGTAAGGTCATTACAACCATGATGGCGATGCTGGCAAAATAAAGAGTGAAAGAGTCGAGCATTAATATTCCAGCAAAGTAGTTTTAAACTAAGATTATCAAAAGTATACACTTATACCAATTATCAAAACAGATTACTTAGGCAATCAAATTGGTATTAAATAAGTGTGTAACACATACAAAAACAGACACCTAAGTGTCTGTTTTTAATTTTAAACTAAATATATGATTAACGAATTTCATCAGGGATATTTTGTTGTGCCCAAGATAGGAGCTCAATACGGTTACGACATTTAGTTTTTCTAAATGCGCTATATAAATGTGTTTTAACTGTGTGTGGACTGATACTTAAATCTTCTGCGATTTCTTTATTCTTCGAACCTTTACTCATTAATGAGATTATTGCTTTTTCTCGCTTAGTAAGTTTAACAGGCTCAATATCCCCTTCGGTTAGTTTATGCAGCGCATCTTTATTAAATTGCAGCATACGATTTAATGCATTACACATAATATCGCGACGGTACCAAAGCTGATCTTCAAGTAGTAAACGAATACCTTTCATTAATACATCGGCGTTATCTGTTGTGTAAAATACGCCACGAATACCGCTCAACAATGCACGATTAGCAAGCTCAGGGTTCTCGTCTAGATTAAATAATATGATATCGCATTTAATACGTAGGTTTACTAGTTGTTCTTTTAGTTTTCCCCATGCATCCTTGCTAGATGTTTCGATAAACAAAAGTCGAGTCCCTTCAGGTATATCTAAAATATTAGTACCCGTGGTTACGTCAAGGCCTTGCGTTTTTAACAAAGGTTCTAAAACGTTAATACCAATAGTGTTAATTGGCTCTTGATCTAATAACAAAAAGGCTGAACTGCTCATGTTTTTATACTCTTTTATAAAGCTGACTGTTTAAGTTTATCACGACTTCCGCACCTTTTGTATTAGAAAGTCGCTGAAGCACTCAATAACAAATACGATTTTACGATTATTTAAACATAAAATGTTGCAAATAAGTAACTGTTTATTCTTTATAACCATGAAAAATCATAACATTTGTAACTAATTGGTTGAGCAGAATAGTTAGATAAAAATTTTTAATTAATTTACTTTTTTTACATTTTGGTAAGGTGGCCATCCCATTTCTTTACCGCCAAGCATATGTAAATGTATGTGATAAACGGTTTGTCCACCATGTTCGTTACAGTTCATGACCACGCGGTATCCGTCCTCAGCAAAATTGTGCTGCTTAGCTAATTTTGCCGCAACAACGTATAAATTGCCTACTAAATGTGAGTTTTCAGGATTTATATCATTTATAGTAGCAATTGCTTTTTTGGGGATAATTAACACATGAAATGGCGCTTGTGGATTTATATCTTTAAATGCGAGGGTGTCTTCATCTTCGTAGACAATGTCGGCCGGAATTTCACGATTAATTATTTTGGTAAAAATAGTCTCTTGGCTCATAGTGTGTTCCTAATTAAGTGTTATGAATTTTAAGCTCACTAATGACAAACTTTCAAAGCAGTGTCAAACTGAAATCAAATAAAGGAGTTAATATGCTTAAACCAATTTTAATAAGTAGTGCAGTTGCATTACTACTTAGTTTTTCGGCTAATGCTGAAAACATTCACTTTCCAGAAGAAATTGTACCACTACAAGTGGGCGATAAAATGCTAGAAAGCTCTTTGTTTAGCCGTATTGATGATGTAGAGCTTGCGCCAGGAACTTACCAGCTTAGGCTAAAATATACCGATTTATATGAAGATGATTATGACACGCATGAAGTTGTGGAGTCGGAACCATTTTGGGTAAGTGTAACTGTTGAAGCAGGTAAAGATTATACCTTAGTGTTTAATCGTGCTGAAAATGCAGTATCTGCAAAAGTATTTGCAGAAGCACCACAAGTTAGTTTAAAAGCAAAAAGTAGCGCTGTTGCTAAGCCTTTAAGTGTTATTTCTAACACGCAGCTAGCAAGCAATAAACCGGTAATGCAAAATACAATGCCTGCAGGACCTTCTCGTCCTAGTCAGCCAATAAAGCCGATAGCACCAATTACAGGTAAAGGCATGCCAAGTGCGCCGCAAATGCTTGATTTTTGGTGGCAACAAGCCACAACTGCAGAGCGTAAAGCTTTTTTAGAAAAAGTGACAAAGTAGAAAAATAGCAAAACAAAAGGGCCAAATTTGGCCCTTTTTAGTTTCTAGTTAACGCTATTTATTCAAATAATGCGTCAATAGTACCTTGTGCAAGAGGGTGATACCCAGGGCGTGCTTTTAAGTACACGCTTTGTGCCCACTCTTTTTTACCGTTAGTGATAAGGGATTTATATAATGGGACAATTAATTTACGACGGCCAATACCTGATAAGTGCTTATCAAGTGCAGGGTAAATTGGTTGATAACCATTTCCTACTGCTAGCATAAACCAAGCAAATGCACGTTCAGCATTAGTTGACTGTGTTAGGTTAAATTCTGAGTCAAGCTCTACCATGTGCTCTTGGCTTAAATCACGTGGTAAGTTATTTAAAAAGTGTAGCCACTCATGCACAGACCAATCAGCTGTTGGCAGTTGAGCTGCAGTTGTGTCGCCTTTTAGCCATGCTGCTGTTGCAGTATCTACTTTATCAAATGCATCAGAAGTAGGGTTTGGCGCATCATTTGGTAATCCAGGTTCAAAAATCCATTCGTTTACTTTATCCATGCTTACAACACCAGGATACTTTTCAATTAAGTTAGCTTTTAAGTAAGTAACAAATTGCGCGGTAGTAAGTGATTTAAACGAAAACTCTTTAAAGTACGCTTTTACAAACGGGTCAAACTTATCGCGACCATATTTGTTTTCTAGGTAAATTAAAAATAATTGACCTTTAGTGTAAGGCACTGAACTGAATGCATCGTCTGGGTCGCGGCCGTTAAGTTTTAAATTAAGGCGTGTATCTGGTGCATCAATTGTTTTAAGTTGTGCGCGTAAAGACGCTGAATCAAGTGCTTGTTCCATAACCGCACGGTCACGGCCAAATACTTCTTCCATAATGCGGTTTTCAACGTACGAGGTAAAACCTTCGTTTAACCATAAATCTTCCCACGTTGCGTTAGTTACTAAGTTACCTGACCAAGAATGAGCAAGCTCATGAGCAATAAGGTTAACTAAGCTTTTATCACCGGCAACAACCGTTGGAGTAATAAATGATAAGCGTGGGTTTTCCATGCCACCAAACGGAAAACTTGGTGGTAGCATTAATAAGTCGTAGCGACCCCATGCATATTCGCCGTACATCGCGTTTGTTTTATCGATCATGGCTTGGGTGTCGTCAAATTCAGCAACAGAGGCATCTAAAATTGTCGGTTCAGCAAATATGCCTGTTTGATGCGACATTGCTTTAAATTCTAAGTTACCTGCGCCAATAGCAATTAGGTAAGGTGAAATTGCTTGTGGCATATCAAAAATGTAGTCGCCATCTTTATAAAGCGCATCTTTGTTATCGGCACTCATTACAGCACGTATATCTTTTGGTGTATGAATTCGTGCAGAGTAAGTTACACGCATTGCGGGTGTATCTTGCACTGGGATCCAACTACGTGCATGAATTGCTTGCGACTGGCTGTACATAAATGGATGCGTTTTACTTGCCGTTTGCGTGGGTGTTAACCATTGCAGGCCTGAAGCTTCTGGACGACTGTTGTAATAAATACGAACTACTTCAGCTTGGTTTTTAAACACAATAGTAAGCTTTGAACCTTTAACGTCATCTCGCTTAGCTAAATCAAAAGTCGCTTTTTTCCAGTTACCGCTTTGATCTTTGTACATTACTTTATCAATGTCTAAGTCGCGGGTATCAAGTACGAGAGTTCTACTTTTGCTGTTGTTCCACTGAAGAGTATGCTCTACAAAACCTTCTAACTGCTTGTCGGCAAAATCGACATCTAAATCAAGGTTTAAGTGAGTAGTAACAACATCATCAAGGTTAGCATACGAGTTTTGGTCAATCGCATTAGCCATTGCTTGCGAACACATACCCGCCATAGCGAGGCTTAAAAAAAGAGGTTTAATTTTCATCATTACTCTGAACACAAATAAAAAAGTGCTGGTTTTATATCACGATTGACACGGCGGGTTGAGTGATTTTTACAATCTAGTGCCACATTTGCGACGATGAGGTAAACTATTGCGATTAGTTACCGGTATTTTTAGAGAGCTTTGTGGCGCATTCATTACACTCCTTACATACATTCGCATTAAACAGCCAATGCCAAAATTTTGTTGAAATTACTCAGCTTGAGCAACTTAAAACGCAAAATTTTAGTGCACCGTTTTGTTTGCTGGGCGAGGGCAGTAATACCGTATTTTTAAATGACTACATGGGTACGGTTATAAAAATAGCTTTAAAAGGTATTAAAATTACTGAGCGCGAGAGCGACACACTAATAAGTATTGCCGCAGGCGAAAACTGGCATCAACTAGTTAGCTATTTATTAGAGAAAAATATACCCGGGCTTGAAAATTTAGCACTTATACCGGGCACTGTTGGCGCATCGCCGGTACAAAACATTGGTGCTTATGGCGTTGAGATAGCTAAATTTGTTGAGTTGGTAGAGTACTTTGATATAACCACTAACACTATGCATTCATTAAATAACGAGCAATGTGAATTTGCTTACAGAGACTCAATATTTAAACATGCCCTTAAAAATAAAGCGGTGATCACGCAAGTACACTTAGCGCTCCCAAAAAAATGGCAACCAGCATTAAGTTATGGTCCTTTGCAGCAGCTCTCAAGCATCACCCCGCAAGCTGTATTCGATCAGGTTATAAAAACACGTAATAGCAAATTACCTAACCCATATACACTTGCCAATGCGGGCAGCTTTTTTAAAAACCCTATAATAACCAACCAGCAGTTAGCTGAACTATTAAAGCAATTTGCCGATTTACCTCATTACGAATATGGGCAAAGTCATCACAAGGTCGCGGCAGGTTGGTTAATCGATCAAAGTGGTTTAAAAGGGCACCGCGAGGCAGGTATAGAAGTGCATCAACAACAAGCTCTAGTACTTGTTAATCACGGAAATAGTGAAGGCAGCGACCTAATAAATATGATTAAACACATTCAGCAAGTTGTTTATAGGCGTTACAACATTATGTTAGAGCACGAAGTACGTTTAATGGATGCACGCAGCGAATGCCATATTAACGCGGAGCCTAAGTAATGAAAGCACCTGATGGAAACAAACTCGCTATTTTAAATGCACTCAACCAAGGAGGGTTTGTATCTGGTCAAGCCTTGGGTGAAAAGCTAGGTATTAGCCGAGCTGCGGTAAGTAAACATATTAAAACGTTACAAGAAATGGGCTTGGATATTTTTAAAGTGACTGGCAAAGGCTATTGTTTGAATAGTCAGGTGGGCCTTTTAAGTAAAACGCAAATTGATCAGCACTACAAAGCGCTAGGTGCAAATACTGCCGATGTAGAAGTACACCCTATTATTGATTCGACCAACAGCGAGCTTATGCGCCGTATACAGGCCAAAACAACGCTTGAGTCTGGCACTGTTATTGTTGCTGAAATGCAGCAAGCAGGACGTGGTAGACGCGGCCGTGTTTGGCAATCCCCATTTGGCGCTAATCTGTATTACAGTTACTTTTGGCGTTTAGATGACGGCTTACAAGCTGCAATGGGCGTATCAATTGCGGTAGGCCTAGCTGTTTATGATGCTATTAAAGCGTTATACCAAGTTGAGGTAGAACTTAAGTGGCCTAACGATATTTATATAAATAAGCAAAAACTTGCAGGTGTATTGGTTGAATTAGATGGACAACCGCAAGGACCTTGTCAGTTAGTGATTGGTATCGGTATTAATTTACAAATGCCTGAGAGCTTTAGTCAGCATATAGACCAAGCGTGGACCGACTTAAATCAACATACTCAAAAGCTCGATAAAAACCAACTTGTGGCTTCTCTTACTCACCATTTAGAGCAGCGTTTAGCGCAGTATTGTCAAACGGGTTTGCAAGCTATGTATGAGCAATGGAATTCGCTCAATGCGTTTGCTGGTGAATATGTTGAACTAAACACAGGGCACCGAAGCTGGCGTGGAATATGTGAAGGTATTGACGCACAAGGTGGAATACGAATTCGCCAAGACGGGGAAGTAAAAAGTTATTACGGTGGGGAAGTCTCCCTTAGAAAGGCGCAATTATGAGATTATTGATCGACGTAGGAAATACATCATTAAAAGCTGTGTTGTGGCATAACGAGCAAACACAACCGGCAGATATAAATAACCTGCCTTGGTTACAAATAACCAAAGTGATTTATGCATGTGTAGGGCGCAGTGATTTACTAAACGATATTCTCGCACAAGCGGCTAGCAATAATATTATTTGTTTTGAAGCCAAGGTAACCAAAACGCTTGGAGATCTTGTATGCGCTTACGAGCATGTAGCTAACTTAGGCATAGACAGGTGGCTTGCGCTTATTGCTGGATTTACGTTATATCCAAACACAGCATGCATTGTTGTTGATGCGGGTACTGCGACAACAATTGATGTGCTTAGTAGTGAAGGGTTGCATTTAGGTGGCTGGATTTTACCTGGGCTTGATTTAATGACCTCATCACTTACACAAAATACTCAACGTGTTTTTGATGATGGTAAAACTCCATTTACCAATGAACTGGGTAAAAATACGCCTAATGGTTTAAAAAATGGTGCTTTAGTGGCAACCATTGGAGCAATTGAGCAAGCTAAGTTGCACTTAATGGATAAAAAAACAGAGCAAAAAGTACAAATAATTTTTGCTGGTGGCTATGGCTTGCTTTTACAACAGCAATTTGAGGGAAGTATTTTTGATTCATTACTCGTAATGAAGGGGTTAAATTACTGGCACCAGCTAAGCAAAACAACATAAAAAAGTGCAAAAAACGTGTTTTCGCGTGAATATTGAGCATTTAAACTAAAAATTTACACTTTTTTTAATTTTATAGTTGCATCCCAATAAACCTTACTCTAATATCTCGCCCCGTACTAAAGCAGTGCCGACTTAGCTCAGCTGGTAGAGCAACTGACTTGTAATCAGTAGGTCAACCGTTCGACTCGGTTAGTCGGCACCACTTTCCTTTTACCGGAAGTGAATTAGTAGAGAATTATCGTGGAGGGGTTCCCGAGCGGCCAAAGGGATCAGACTGTAAATCTGACGGCTCAGCCTTCGCTGGTTCGAATCCAGCTCCCTCCACCACTTTATTCTTGACGGTTAGAGGTAGTTTAAGAACAGATTTTTATGCGGGCATCGTATAATGGCTATTACCTCAGCCTTCCAAGCTGATGATGCGGGTTCGATTCCCGCTGCCCGCTCCAGTTCTTGTGTTGCTGATATAGCTCAGTTGGTAGAGCGCACCCTTGGTAAGGGTGAGGTCGGCAGTTCGACTCTGCCTATCAGCACCAGTCCTAAGAATCTCCTTGATTACTTCCTTTATCTGTCAGAAAATACTATTTGAAAAAGATTAACTTAATCTACCTTTGGTGGATTATTTTCATATGTAATTTAGATACACAAAACTGATAGGTTCCGTCATGGCAAAAGAAAAGTTTGAACGCGTAAAACCGCACGTAAACGTTGGTACAATCGGCCACGTTGACCACGGTAAAACTACACTAACTGCAGCAATCACTAACGTACTTGCAAAAGTATACGGCGG